>JAFDHU010000118.1 GCA_019308625.1 Deltaproteobacteria bacterium | reverse complement strand
GGTCGGGGTCCCTGGAAGTTCCCTCTTCCCGAGTAATGAAAAATGGCAGCCATTGAAAGGGGACTTCCTCATTTTGCAGACCTTTTTGACGAAGCCATTCTTGGGCTCTGTCCGTATGAAATTCCAACCCTTCATTATTTCTGGAAAAAATCTGGGGATTACTGGTTAACTCAAATACTGATTTGAAGCCCACTCCCTTGCGGCCAATAGTTCCCTCCAGTTTGTCCGAAAGATCAGTGCCGCTGATAGTTTGGACGGCACTGGGGATAAAACCCCGACCTTTATCCGCCAGATAAATCACATCACCCTTGGCAACCAGGCGGACTACCGGTGCTTGGGCATCTTCGCAGTTTTGAAGCAACTCCCAGAACCACCGCCCCCGGTAATCCTTGGCAGCCCGACGGGCCCCTCGGGCATCCTGAAGGAGGCGGTTCGGGTCGGCCCGGTAAACTTCCTCCCTTATTTGAAATAGTTCCTCCACCGCTTCTTTTAATGAGTTAGGCATAGCTTTGACCTCCTGTGGTCAATCTGCCGCGGGCCTTCCTGGGCCCCCGGACCGGCGTGGTTTGCTTTTAAACTTTCGCTAATACCTCCTCCAGCCAGGCTTTGAAGTCAGGCCCGGGCGGGGGCAGGGTGAGGCCTTTGGCTTTGAGCCAGGCTTCGGCCTTGGCGGCAGTGAGACGCCACTCCGCCTCCCGGTCGGCAAAGCGGGTCCTGAGGAGGTAGAGGGCCGCCAGGGTGGCGATCACCCGCCGGGCCGTGATCCGGGAAAAAATGAGTTTCCCGGCAGTCTCTTGCAGTTCGGCCACCGCCATCCCCACCTGCCGGGCCAGCTAGGGGCTCAGGGGCCACCAGCCCCGGGCAGACTGTTCCCGGATGAGGCAACGGAAGTCCCGCTCGTCCGTGTCGGGTTCAACCTTTTGGTAAACCCTAAACATCTCTGGGGGAGCGTAAGCCGGTTGGTTCATGAAGAGAAAGTCTCCTTCCAAGTCTTCAAACCTGGCCGAAAGCTTTGCCGAGGGCATGGACGGCGTCCTACCGACCCTCCCATACCACCGAAAAGGCATGTCCTGGTCCACCCCGCCCCAGCCACGGGTCAGGGCCATCTTCTTCATTTCGGTATTTCTGGGCCACGGTCACCCGGGCGGCCGACCCTTGGCCGGAGACATGGATGGCCACCGCTTTCAAGGTAAGGGGCTCGCCCGCCTTGGCATATAATCCGACTCTGACTGCTTCTTCCATGCGCTCAAGTCCTCCTTCCGGTTTCATTCCTGATAACCTCCTGACAACGGCGGGCCAGCTTGAGCATCTCTCCCGGAGTCAGGCCGGTCTCCTCATGGGCGAACTCCAGGACCACCCCCTCATCCAAAGCGATGCGGGTGACCAGTTGAGTCGGCAGGGGCGGCGGCGGGGGTTCGGCCAGGAAAAAGGCCAACTTCTCCGGCTCCTGTCTTTGGGCCTTGATTTCGCCCAAAGACACTCCCCGGGCCTGCAATCTTCGGACAGTAAGAATCTCCTCCAGATGCCGGTCGGTATAGTGGCGTCCCCGGCCCCGCCCCAGAGGCGGGGAAATCAGCCCCAGGGCCACATAAAAACGCACCGTGCGCCGGCTCACCTGAGCCAGCTCCGCCAGCTCGCCGATGCTGTAGATTTTTCTCGCTTCCATGGCCTTGCTCCTCGTGGCCCATAATATAACAACTACTGTCACATTGTCAAGGCCATGCTGTCAGTTTATAAGCCAGGGGAGCAACCGGGGATCGCAACTATTGTCCCGGCCGCCGTTGGTGTGGTTATATGATCCGGCGTAAAGAGCCCCGGCGGCTGGCCCGGGCCAGACCGGATTTGCCGGGGCGGTTTTGGGCAAAAATTGACAGATAAAGCACCACGCCTTGATAACGGAGGCCAGCGCCCAGGCACCGGCGGCTCTTCACCCTTAAGTCCTCTCCCAGAGAAAGGGAGGGGCTGGCGGTCACCGGCAGCTCCTGGACCTCTTCCAGCCAGGCCTCAGGGGAAAACCGAGGTTTGGAAGATGAAGGTCCCTGCAGATGCAGATCCAGGGCATCCAGGGCGTAGCTCTGGATCAGCTTGTCAAAGTAGCGGGCCAGGGAGGGGTGGGAGTCAAAGACCTCCAGCCCCGCCGGACGGCCGTTCAGGACCGCCAGAAGTCCCTTCTGGTGGGGTGATAAAGGGAAACTCTGGGTGTAATGCCGCAGCTGGTCTTCATAAGACTCAAAGATATCGGCCATGGCCCCGGTGGGGGAGGCCACCCCCAGGCGGGCGGCCTTGTCCCTGATCTCATCCCAGACCTCCATCTGGTCGGCCCGGAAGCCCCGGCCGGCCTTGAGGGAATCGCTCACGTCCTGATGCACTCTGGAGCGCAGCAGGTAAGAGGAAAGCCGTTTTTGACTCTGGAAACGAGCCGTGCGGGGGCTCCAACGCCCCTGCTCCACACAGGACACGGGCAGAATAAGGCGGGTGTTGCCGGCGAGAAGGAAGGTGGCGTTGACCAGGCGGTTCTGCTTGGCCCCCACCAGCTCCTCCCCGGCCAGAATCAGCACCGGGGTATCACCCCGGTTGGCCACGCTGACATTGGGGACTTCCCCGCCGCCTCCCACCTCGGTGATCTCCACCACCCCCAACTCCAAGGCCTTATCCAGGCTGAGATAAGGGAGCGCCACTCCGCCCTCATGATGCACAGGGAAAACCGTCAGGTTGGCATGGGTCACCCCCGGACCCAGGGAAAGGTTGTTCAGGATATCCTTTAGAAACGCGGTCATGTTTTACCTCCTCAACTGGCTTTTTTCCGGGCCTGTCTGTGGTAACGGCCGGGCTCTGGACGGTTGGCATCCGCAATGCGTCCACCTGACCGGGCCGCCGCCAGACTGCTTTTTAGGCCGGTAAAGATATTATGACAGTTATATTAACATTAACTGTCGCCTTGTCAAGGGGTTACTGTCATTTTATTATTTATGTCAATGCTTCCGAAAGGCCGGCAATCAGGTTAATCAGGGCCGGATAGAAGACTGCCGGGCGGCCATAATGCCACCAGACAAAACTGTCACATTGACAGGCGCGCCAGCGGCCCCGGATCAGTCTGAGTAATCCTCCCGCCTCTCAGGGTGCTTCCTCCTTAAACTTTTGGTTTTAACTACCTGCCTTTTATGGTAGCCTGGGATTGTTCCAGATTGCGGAACAGAGATTTTTTGCTGTCAGATTTTTGCGGTGGCCAAAAAATCCAGGGGGTGCCCATGCCAGAGAAGCTCAGCCCTTATGCCTCACCGGCAGAGAAGATTCTCAGCCTCTATGGCCTCTTGCTGTTCAGCGGCAAACAGCACTCCCTAGCCGAGCTGGCCCGGCGGCTGCGCTGCTCCAAGCAGACCGTGCTCCGGCTGGTGGATCAGATTGAGAGAAGCCATCAGGCCAAAGTGGAAAGCTGGATGGAGGGGGGGAGGAGATGGTTCAGGATCAAGACGCCGCCGGTCCGGCCCCAGGTCTGCCTGGATGCCGAGTCCATCCGGCTGCTGCTTTTGTGCCGGGATTTTGTCTGTCATCTGCTGCCCCAGGCCTTACGGGAGGAAATCAGTCGGGCCATCGCCCACACCACGGTTCTGCTCCCGGACCTGGAGGAGCGGGCCCGGGCCCTGACCCAGGTGGGGGCGGGCTACTCCCGGGGCAGAATAGACTATACGGAGCACCAGCACCTGCTGGATGTCCTACTTGAGGCCTTGGCGGACCGGAGGGTCTGCCGGGTCAGCTACCAGTCCCCCAAACGGACCGAGCCCTGGGAATACTGCATCGCCCCCTTAACCCTCATCGCCCACCACGGCACACTGTATCTCCGCTGCTGGCTAGTGGCCGATTCCGGCGAGCCGGAGGTCATCCATGACGGCATGCTCCTGGCCGTCCAGCGTTTGCGAGAGGTGGAGTTGACGGAGCGGACCTTTGCTGTTCGGGAGGAGCCCGTCAATGAGGAGGCCCATATCTTTGGGCTGATGCGGGAAGAGCCTTTCCGGGTGCAGGTCCGCTTCCATCCGGAGGCAGCTGCCTATGTGCGGGAGCGCCGATGGAGCGCCGATCAGAACCTTACCCCCTTGCCGGACGGAGGGCTGCTCCTTGAGTTCACCGCCGCCAGCCAGCCGGAAGTGGTCTCCTAGGTCCTCAGCTTCGGCACCACCGCCGCGCTCCTGGAACCCCAAGACCTGCGGGAGGAAATAAAAGAGATGGTCAGGGAAATGGCGGGAAATTATGTCTAAGTTTCAGCTGCCGTGACACCGCATAACGCTCCGCTACTCTGGGCTTCGCCAGACGCGTCCAGGACAATTTCTTCCGCAAAGACATCCGTCTAAGTGGATGTTTTTTTCCCAAAAATCGGAGAAAAAGCCATTATTATTTCTTTCTCCCAGAAATTTCCATTTTTAAAAAATACGAATAAGGCAGGCGCCAGAAAAAGGATTTTCAAGTCATTCCAACTGAGTGAACACAATCATGAAATCATTCAGGGCTTCGGCCGGGCTGGTGCCGTGGCGGGCACAGGCTTTGCGGAAGTCTCGGAGGAGCTTGGCGTCCAGAAGGCGCAGGCGCAGAACCTCATGGGCCTCGAAGATATCCAAGTCATAAAGCCGCAGGAGTTCCATTAGATGGTGGAGCTGCAGCATCATACGTCCACGCTCAAAGTCACACAAATTAGAGGCCCTGATGCCAATGGCTTCTTCTACCTGCTTCATGGTCAGCCCGGCCCGCTGGCGGAACTCCTTCAGCTTACGCAAATCAATAATATGGTTCGGGTCTTTGGGTCTCCGACGTCTAGGCATGATCTTGTCTCCTTTGTTTCCCCGCGCCGATTTTAACCTGTTTTATATCGTCTCCTTTCTTCAGCCCCTTAATGTTGACCAAATTTACCGGATCGCACATCCAGACCACCCTGAGCGGCTTTGGAAGAGGAAGTTTATTCGTTTAATTCGTCTTTTTCGTAACCGCCTTCCAAATAACCGCTCGTCTTCCGCCAGTCTCTTTGGTCTCAGCCACTACCATGCGTTGATTCAATAACAAGGTAAGGGCCTGGTGAATCCGGCCCGCCGGTAAATTGCGCCCAAAGAGATTGCTGATGTCAGTTTGGCTCAGACCCCCTGGGGCCTCCCTCAAAGCAGCCAAAATCTGGTCTGCCACCGGGTCTCCAGTAGCATCTCCGAAAATATAGCGGACGGAGGCCTCGGCGTAAT
>JAFDHU010000117.1 GCA_019308625.1 Deltaproteobacteria bacterium | reverse complement strand
GTGGGCCGGGGCCACTTTGAGCAACCTCAGGTATTCCTCAATGCTCAGGGTCCGCCGCCGGACATTGGCCGCCTTGCGCAACTTGCGCCTGACCGCCCGGAACACCTTGACGGTGCGCCCGTCCACCAGATCATTGTCAAAGGCTTTAGTAACCATAGTCTTGGACAAGCAAATTTCCATGTCCACGGTAGCCGGTGCCCTGCCTTCGGCAATCCGTTTCTCCTGGTAATTCTCCAAATCCAGTGGCTTCAAGGTACTTACGATTCTGTCCCCAAATTCCCGGCAAAAGGCCCATATCCCTTGACAAACACGTTTATAAGAGGACAGATTTTTGACCTTCGGCAGGTCTATATACCATTCAGCTCAGCCAACTCTCGAAAGGTCATTCGCTCTGCCGGCACCCTTTCCAAGATGGCGGGGTTTTCCATTTTTTGAGCCCGGTGCTTTCCTTCCGCTGCCCGTGCTTCTTCTATGGACAGTCCGACATATTCCGTTCGTTGCTTTCCATTTGGCAACCGGTATGTTATCCAATAGCGCACCTTCTTTAGGCGCTTTTCCTTCACCAAGTCTGCCCCGCAAGCACATAACCGGTTCTTTACTGCCTGTTTCCGATGACAACGCGGACATTCAGCTAAGACTGCCATATCTTACAACCTGTTTCTCACATTTTTTTATTTAATTAAAACCTCTTGCCAAATATCGTAAATAAAAGTCATGATTATATTTGTTAGAGTAGTTTATTTATTTTTCTAATTTCATTATTTCACGTTCGATTGCAACTATAATATCATCAGTAAGTAATTCAGCTCTCCTAATTCTTCGCCTACTGGCTAGACGACAGACAGAATCCAGAGCACACTTTAAAAGGAAATTCGGTGCGTTCATTTGTGCTTTATCCCCTGTTGCAGGAATCTGTATATCAAAAAGATGTCCTTGTAGTTTTAAAGCAATATCCTTAGCAATATTTGGAATAAACAATGATTCCTTTTCAGCAATTATTGTATCTAAAGTTTTTACCTCGGACCAAAAATTTGAATCGAGTATCTCTAACTTTTTTCGCAATTTCAAAATACTTTCCATAAGTAAGTAGTTCAAGACAACATGCGATTTTCCTGTTTGCTCATTTATAAATTGCAGATGATGAGCCTTCCGGAAATTTAGAAAATCTTGCCTAGTTTTTTCCTTAAAAATTTTCAAAATATTTTCCAAGTGTTTTTCATCAATCTCACCATGCTCATCAATCCGAATATGCTCCAAATCCTTAAACGAAGTTAATAATTTTATTATCTTATTACCATTGTTATCAAAACAAGAAACTATATAACCTATCAAAGAGCCATAATTATTTGGTTCTGATACCTCCACCTTTTTCAAACAATGAGGTGATTCGAAAGTTAAGATTTGGTTCGTCACTGCTTCAAAAACTGGGTCTCCATAAGAGGCAAAATGCAAGGGGCCTTCAAAACCCTCAATGCCATATTCATAGGTCTCCCGGGACGCTGTTAGCGCGGTTCCATCCACCACTCCAGGAATGTTCTGAATGATTATAGTCCTTTTGCTTAAATCCGGAAGAATTTTACAACCCAAATCCTGCAAATACTTTGACTGTGACAGTACCTCCCAAATTGAGTCCAGTGACACAGGAGATTCAGGAGGGTGGCTCAACCGGGTGTAGATATAATACAAGTCTTGAGCAGGAATCTCTCTGCTCATGGCTTGGCGTTTGAATAATTCGATACGCTCTATGGCCCTTTGCTCCAAAACCATTTCACTTAATTTATTTTCTGCCAGTTCCTGGAATTCCTCCCGAGTAACAGGAAGAAGAGAAATCTGCTGAGTGCCGACTATGGCCCCCACATCAGCAAGACGACGTAAGAGGCGCCCGTACACGATTTCTTCAGCGGAGCCCACATAACATAGATTCAAGACAAAAATTCTCTCATTCTTCTGGCCGATACGGTCAATCCTCCCGATGCGCTGTTCCACTTTCATGGGGTTCCAAGGCAGATCAAAGTTGATAAGAAAATCCGCAGTCTGAAGATTTAGCCCTTCCGCCGCAGCATCAGTGCACACCAGGACATCAATCTCCCCTCGCAGAAACCGGCGCTTGATATCTTCCCGGTCAGCTCCTGTCAATCGCCAACTTCTAGTGTCGGTGTATTGTCCGCCTTGACCCGAGAAAGTGCCGATGAGCATCCGGCCCTCCACTCGCCGCAGCCGGTCAACTATGTCTGTAAGCGTGTCATAAAATCTGGTGAAGATCACCGTTTGCCTGATACGGTTGGTCCCGCTGATTCGCCTATCATCTAGCACTCTTAGTAAGGTTTGCATCTTGGAAGAGGGGCCGGAAAGATCTTCTAAGGGTTGGAGCATTTCGGTTAGGTATTTATATTCCCACTCCAGATCTTCAGGACGGCGGTTTTCTAACAGGGTCTGCACTAGGGGGGTGTCATCATCCCCTTCCTCCAGGAGATCTTCCAGGTCCGTTACACTGACCTCCTCACCCTTGGCCAGTAAGTCCTTTAATGTGGCCCGGACCCGCTCCCGGCGGCGCCGCAAAGTTTGGCGAATGGCAAACAAGCTGGAAGCAAAGCGCAAGCGTAAGAAACTCAAATAGAAACCCAAGATGGCTATTTGCTGCGTCCTGTTACCCCCAGCCCGCACCTGGGCTGCCAGTTCCCGACAATACGTCTCCAGTTGGTCGTAGCATAGCTGTTCTTGGGGCGTAAAAGTGATGCGGGGAAGCGACAGAATACAGCGCTCTGGCAAATTTTCTTCCAGTTGTCCTTGATCCCGGTAAATTTCCAAAAGGGCGCGATTATGCCTGAGCATTACCCGAGAGAGGGGAGCAGCGGCAAAGATAAGACGGAGCACGCCGCGCAAATCCCTGCCAGTCGGTGGCTGGCCCCGCTCTAGCCAAATTCTCATGGCCAGGCGAATCGTGGGGTCCACCACTACACTTTGCAGGTAGTGGAAATGATGAGGGTCTTCCTCTTTGATTGCCAGAATAGCCCTCCGAAGGAATTCCCACTCGGCTTGGGATACCTGCCCGCCATGCACCAGCCGGCCCAGGATATCATAGTAGTGCTGACTTAGACTGGGATCGTATTGAAAGGCCCCCACCCTCTTGGTCAAGGCCATCAAATCAAAGGCCTCAATGGGGTCCAGCTGCATGGGGGTTGCTGTCGCCAGAAGCAGACAGGCGCTTTTGGGACGAATATGCTGCTCCAGGATGCGGTATAGTCTCCCGAACTTGGGGGCCACTCTGGTCCCTTGGGTGGGGTTCTGGCGGCGCGCATAGTGGGCTTCATCTACCAGGGTCAAGTCAAAAGGGGCCGTACCGACAAGGTCGGCCTCCCGGTCCTGGCGGGTGAGTAATCCGGTGGACACGATATTGAGGTTAGGCGAAAAAAGGGAGCCTGAAGACTCCTTATATTCAAAGGGCATTATGTACTCATGCACAGGTTGGGTCCCACCGGTGGTGCGGGCGAATGGCAGCAAAAATTTGGTGGCCATTTCCCGCTGCCACTGCTGGGTCAAGCTGGCCGGCGGCGCGATGAGCACCCTTTTGATCAGGCCGGAGAGGTATAATGAGCGGATGATAAGGCCGGCTTCAATGGTTTTGCCCAAGCCCACTTCGTCGCAAAGAAGATATGAAAACGGCCAGGTGGCTATGACCCGGCGAGCCACCACTTCCTGATGCGGCCAGGGTTTGACCGGCGCGGTTTCCATACCCACGAAACGCCCGCCGGGAAGTCTGGGGCCGTCTTTGATGAGGGCGAACCTGAGCCACTCCAGGGGCGAAGGGGGTGCCACTTGCAGAGGGATGTCGCTGGTGCCGTCTATTTCCACCGGTCGCCTCACCCCTTCGGCCACCTTGATCAGCCGTTTTTTCACTGCTTCCGGCAGGGTTAAAACCTTAAGACTGGGATTTTCATCGGCCCAAAGTCTCTCAAATTCCTGCTCCGCCTCCTCTACCCGCAGGCGGTCCGTTTCGCTTCGCCAGTCGCAGTGCACGTCAATATTTTCCGCATTAAGGGTCAAGGCCTGTTTGGATTCGTTCAGAGAGCCGGTGATGTAGAGGCGATTTCCCTCCCGGTCCCGAAAAATCCCCCATTTCATATGGACATAGCCGTCCTCTACCGAGTCAAAAGGCAGGGGCTGGCCGGTCTGGGCATTGACCCGGAAGGCCACCTTGATTTCCAGGTGGCCCTGGGCCAGAAGATAGGCCAGGAGCTGGACGCCGTTTTTCACTGCCTCAGGCCACTCCGCCGGGTCCCCTAATTCCTGGTCTAAAATCTCTTCCAGGAGGTCAGTTCCTGCGGCTATCCCATCAGCCAGTTTTTGGTAATGCTCCAGGATCGTCCGGACATCCTCGGGCGCCAGGTCGGCCCCGACAATAAAGCGGGCCTTTCCTTGATTGGCCACGAACGCCGAAAACCCTTGGGATGCCGCGGCCAGTGAGGTGGAACGGAAATAACCCGCCACCCGATCGTAGGCTACGGCCCGGCGCAGCGCGGGAAGGTAGAAATCGCGCAGAATGTTTAGGGGCTTGCCGTCTGGGGTGAGGGTTGAGGTCCGGTAGGAAAGGCGCCAGGGATAGTCTCGGAAGGTGGTCTGGGGCTTTTCGTCGGCATTCATAGAAACCTTCTATCTCTGAAAACCGAAAAGGATGCTTTCCCCCTCTTTTTTGAGGCCAGGGTCGTCAATTTCCACGGTCCAGACCTTGAGGAGGTCCAGAATGAGCTCCTGGCGGTTTGGGGCGTGCCGGGTGAGATACGCCCGGGCCACGGGCACATCCCCCTGGCGATGGGCCATGATCAGGCCCTGGAACACGTCCCAGTCCGTCTGGGGGTGGGCCAAACGGTTGTCATTTCTTTCCTCCGGTCGCGCTAGGCGCAGCTTGGAGCCCCGGCCCACCAAGGGGGCGTGAAAGCCGGTGATTTCCGCAGGGGCGCGACGGCTGCGGCGGCCCGAACCGGCGGGGTTTATGCCGATCATGCGGCCTTCCACCCGGTAGCCCGCGGATCTGTTTATGAGGGCGATATTCAGGGACCTGGAGAGGTTTAAGGCCTCATGGAAAGGGAACTCCCTAAGGCCGTAGATGCCGAACAAGGTTAAGGCCATGGCGGTCTCCGGGTCCAGGTCGTCCACGCTGAGGCGGCCGTCGGTGATTTCCCGGACCTGGTTTTCGGCCACCACCCGGCTGGCTTCATTCATGGCCCGGAGGGGGCCGACGGGTTCGTCGCCGTCCACTACCGGCCAGTTTTCAGAGAGCACCCTGAGAGCCCGGCCGTAGCAGGCCACCATGCGGTCCACGGGGTTGAGCTTTAG
>JAFDHU010000116.1 GCA_019308625.1 Deltaproteobacteria bacterium | reverse complement strand
TCCTGAGCCGCCAGCAGCACCCGGGAGCCAGCGATTTCGGCAGCCACCGCGGCCAGGGCAGTGAAGGGGGGGGCCACCGCCACCTCGGCCCGAGCCTCCGGGTTCAGGCCCTGACAGATTTCCCGGGCCAGGTCCCGGGCCTCGCCCAGGGTTTTGTGCATCTTCCAGTTGCCGGCGATAAGGGGGGGAGGCTTGGCTGTCATGCCCGCTTCCTTTTGGCCCATTTCTCCAGAGCCTCAATGCCCGGAAGTTTTTTGCCCTCCAAGAGCTCAATAAAGGCGCCGCCGCCGGTGGACACGTAGGAAAACTTCTGGAATTCCCCGGCCTTGTGTAAGGCCACATCGGTGTCGCCTCCGCCCACGATGGTCAGGGCATACATGTCGGCCACCTTGTGGACCATAGCCATGGTGCCCCGGCTGAAGGCGTCAAACTCAAAGGCCCCCATGGGCCCGTTCCAGATGATGGTCTTGGCGTTCTGCAGGGCCTCGCTGAACAGGGTCACCGTGGCCGGGCCGATATCAGCGATGACCCAGTAATCCGGGACTTCCTGCACCGGGCAAATCTTGGTTTCAGCCCGGGGGTCCAGACGGTCAGCCACCACCACATCCACGGGCAGATAAAATTTCACCCCCTTCTTGCGGGCCGAGTCCATCACCTCCTGGGCGGCGTCAATGAGGTTATCATCTACCAGGGATTTGCCCACACTGTAGCCCTGGGCCTTTAAGAAGGTATTGGCCATGGCCCCGCCGATGATGAGCTTGTCCACGTGCTTGAGCAGATTGACCAGGGCGGCCAGCTTGCTGGAGACTTTGGCCCCCCCGATCAATGCCGCCAGGGGCCGGGCCGGATCCTCCATGGCTTTATGGAAGTACAGAATTTCATCCCGCATGAGGAAGCCGGCCACACAAACGGGGGCGAATCTGGTGACCGCCTCCACCGAGGCATGAGCTCGGTGGGCCACGGCAAAGGCATCGTTCACATACACATCAATGCCTTTCATCAATTCCTTGGCGAACTCCGGGTCGTTCTGGGTCTCCCCCGGGTGGAAGCGCAGGTTCTCCAGAAGCAGGACATCCCCCGGTTCCATGCTCTTTTTGAGCTCATCCACTTCGGGGCCCACCACGTCGGGAGCCAGCTTCACCTTGCGGTGCAGACGATAGGCCAGACGGCGGGCCACCGGGGCCATGGAGAGGTCCTCCACCCGCTTGCCGCCGGGGCGGCCCATGTGCGAGGCCACCACGATTTTGGCCTCTTCCTCCAGGCAATAGTTCAGGGTGGGCAGAACCGCCCGTATCCGGGTGTCGTCGGTGATATGACGGTGGCGATCCAGGGGCACGTTGAAGTCCACCCGGATGAACAGGGTCTTGCCCTTAATGTCCACTTCATTGAGGTATTTCAAAGGGACCTCCTTTCCTCAGGCAGCTTGTGCCAGGCCGCGGGCCCGGTAAACCGCCAGATCAAGCATGCGGTGAGAAAAGCCCAGTCATTAACAGCCCAGGACTTGACCAGCTTGCCGCCCATCACCTGAGGGAACTGGGCGTACACCGTGGTCGAGTGGTAAAAGCCGTAACCAGCGGAGACCAGAGGTTTGGGGGAGATGACCAGGATTTTCCCCAACTCCCCGGTCGCGGCCGCGGCAAAGGCCTGATTAACTTCCTTGGCGGCGGTGGATTTTTGCCCCTTGACGGAGAAATCCACCATAGAGACGTGGGGGATCGGCAACCCTACCGCCAGGCCCTCCAGGCGGCCGAAGCCGTTGACAGCGATTTTTACCGGCACCCAGCACCTCTTTTCATTCGGGTTCCCGTTCCCCCCAGGTAAATTCTCACTCAGCTCAGCTATACCAAGTTATGTTAATCAGAGTTCTCCAAAGCGTCAATGGTTTTCCATGCCAGGTGCCCGTCTGAAGGAGTTTGGGCCCTTTGCCTTTCCTTGCTTTTTGCCCGCCATTTTATTAACATGAGTTTGCAATTGATGGCATCGGGGAGAGCGTCTCAGGGCAGGGGCAGCGGCCCTTGGTGCTCTCTGCCTAACCTTTCCCCACCTTCTCCACGGCCTCTGAAAGAAAACCTGGAGTTCTCCTGATTTCCCCCAATTCTTGAGTAGGCGGGGAAGGGAGTTGAGGGGGGACGGTGGTTCCCTGAGCCTTGTTCTTAAAGAGTCTTCATTGACGGTTCGAGAACTTTCCATAATTTGGGGTATGGTTGCCCTGCTCCGCCGTCTGGGCTGTTGGGCCCTGGGCTTGGTTCGGGAAGCCGGAGGCATGATGCTCTTCCTCCTGGAGGGGCTGGCCCTGGCTTTTGTCCCCCCCTTCCGGTTCCGGCGGCTGCTCCAGGAGATGTATCTCATCGGGGTACGCTCCGTTCTGATCATTTTGCTGACCGCGGCCTTCACCGGCATGATCCTGGCTCTCCAGGGGTTCTACACCCTGAAACAATACGGCTCCGAGGGTGCCCTGGGGTCCGCGGTGGCCTTAAGCCTCATCCGGGAGATGGGTCCGGTGCTGACCGCCCTGATGGTCTCGGCCCGGGCCGGTTCGGCGGTCACCGCGGAAATCGGCATCATGCGCATCACCGAACAACTTGACGCCCTGGACACCATGGCGGTGAGCCCCATGCAGTATGTGGTGATGCCCAAGCTCCTGGCCGGCCTGATCACCGTGCCGCTTTTGACCGCCATATTTGACGTGATGGGCATCATCGGCGGCTACATCGTGGGAGTAATCCTCCTGGGACTCAGCTCCGGCATCTACTTCTCCGAAATGGTGCGCAGCGTGGTGCCCCTGGATATCAACGGCGGCATCGTCAAGTCCCTTGTCTTCGGCCTGACTATCATTCTAGTGGCCTGTTATAAAGGCTACTATACCGAGCACGGCGCCGAGGGGGTAAGCCGGGCCACCAACCAGACCGTGGTCCTGTCCGCGGTCCTGATCCTGGCCTGGGATTATCTCCTGACCTCCTTTTTTATGTAGCCATGATTCAGATTATTGATCTGTGCAAGTCCTTCAACGGGCAGTTGGTACTGGACCATGTCAATCTGGTGCTGCCCAAGGGCAAAATCACCGTGGTCATCGGCAAAAGCGGGGTGGGCAAGAGTGTACTTTTGAAGCACATCGCCGGCCTGCTCAAGCCCGATGCCGGCCGGGTCCTGGTGGAGGGCCGGGATATCAACCACCTGCGAGGCCGGGAGCTGTATGACTACAAGCTTCGGCTGGCCGTGCTGTTCCAGGGGGGGGCCCTGTTTGATTCTCTCACCGTGTTTGAGAACATCGCTTTTCCCCTGCGGGAAAAAACCCGCCTGCCCGAGTCGGAAATTGCCCACCGGGTGCGGCAGCGCCTGGAAGAAATGAACCTGCCGCCAGAGGTGGAGTACAAATTCCCGGATGAGCTGAGCGGCGGCATGAAAAAGCGGGTGGCCTTTGCCCGGGCTATGGTTCAGGAACCGGAAATCATCCTGTTTGATGAGCCGGTCACCGGCCTGGACCCGCCCATGGCCAGCAGCGTGTTCCACCTGATCATCAAGACCCATCAGGATCACGGCTACACCGCCTTGGTGGTGAGCCATGACATCCCCGAGGTGTTCCAGGTGGCCGACTTTGTAGCCATGATGCACCGGGGCAGGATCATCGCCTATGGCACACCGCCTGAAATCCAGGCTCATCCCGACCCCCTGGTGCAGGCCTTCCTGCATGGGGAACCCGATTTTCTGGAGGCTTAGACGGCAATCATGAGCAGGGGCAATATTGAACTTCTGGTGGGCCTGTTTGTCCTGATCGGCTTGGCTTCCCTGACCTATCTGGCCCTCCATTTGGGTGAGCTGGAACTCTTCAGCCACGGCTACCGGGTGTATGCCGTTTTTGACAATATCTCCGGATTAAAGACCGGTGCCCCGGTGGAGGTGGCCGGGGTGGAGGTAGGCAAAGTGGAGGCCGTGGAGATGACCCAGGATTTCCGGGCCAAGTTGACTCTCAAGCTGGACACCAAAGTGGTACTCAAGGAGGACACCATCGCCTCCATCCGGACCAAGGGCATCATCGGCGATAAATTCGTCAAGTTGACCCCCGGGTTCAGCGATAAAGTCATTCCGCCGGGAGGCACCATCCGGGAGACCGAATCCGTCCTGGAACTGGAAGAACTCATCAGCAAATATGTCCACGGCAAGGTTTAGAAGTTTTCTGTTGCCGGTTTTGCGGGCGGGGCTGATATAATGCAGCATAATTTTCTCAGAGGTGTTGCCTGCATGCGGAAGCTGATTCCGGGGATTGTAACTGGAGCTCTGGTCTTGTCCCTGTTGTGGGTGGCAGCCGAGGCCCGAGCCGGGGAACCCACAGAAACCATCCGGGGCGTGGTGAATGAAGTTATCGGGATTCTTACCGATCCCGCTTTCCAGAACCCGGCCCGGAAGCCCGAGCTGCGCCGCCGAATAAAGGCCGCGGTGGATCGCCGCTTTGATTATGCCGAGATGGCCAAGCGGAGCCTGGGGCCTACCTGGAGAAGGCTCAGCGGGGCGCAACAGCGGGAGTTCACCCGTCTCTTTGCCCAATTACTGGAGGCCTCTTATTCTGACAAGCTGGAGCATTATTCCGGGGAAATCGTAAAATTCCTGGGCGAAACCCAGGACGGAGAGTTCGCCGAAGTCCGCACCGTGCTGGTCCGGCGCAACGACCGCATTCCCATGAACTACCGCCTCATCCACCGCTCCGGCTGGAAGGTCTATGATGTGGTGATTGAGGGGGTGAGTCTGGTCAACAATTATCGCTCCCAGTTCCGCCGCATTATCCGGCAGCAATCTTACTCCGGACTGGTGCAGCGACTGCGCACCAAGGTGAGGGAACTCCAACAGAGGAGGGCCCACTGACCAGGGGGTCGAGGCCCCGCCACCTTTCCTCAAAAATCATGGGGCTGGTTTTTCCGGTAGGCCAGGGCTTGGCAGGAGGCTACCAGGGCGCCCCGGGAATCCACGGCCTCAATAAGGCAGGTGGCTAGGCGCCGGCTGGTATGAATTTCCCGGGCCGTGGCGGTGAGGCGCTCCCCCAGGGCCGGGGCCTGATGAAAGGTCAGACTCATGTTCAGGGCCACGGCCACGTGCCGTGAGAGTTGACCGCAGCCTGAAAGGCCTCGTCCATGAGAGCGAACAGGGCGGTGCCGTGGATCAGCCCCAGGATTTGGCCATGTCCTCCCGGCAGACCCTGCTGGCTTTGGCATAGCCCGGCCCCACCTCCTCCAGTACGATGCCGAAACCCTCGGCGACCTTTTGCGCTGCCGCCCGCTGCTGCAGCTTCTCCAGAAACTCCTTCTCCTGCATCAGACCGTTCCTTTCATAACTGTCAACCGAAAAC
>JAFDHU010000115.1 GCA_019308625.1 Deltaproteobacteria bacterium | reverse complement strand
CGGCCGAAGCAAGGGTTTCCCTTTGCCTCTAAAGGGAGTTTTGGAGATGGTTTTCCGCAATCCGACCTTTTCAGGAGACTTGGGGTGAGGTTTAGGAGTGGGGGCAGCAACTGTTGTGGGCCAGTTGCTGGACCGCGACAATTGTCAAAGTTTATTTATTTTTTTTCAATAAAGCCAAATTGGCGATTTTATTCTTTTTCAATATTAAAGAGGGCAATATCAAAGGCAACATTATTGTTTGGTAATAATTTCTAAAAAACCTGGATAAACAAGCACTTAAGGTATATGCTTTCGGGGAGGGATAAAAGGGCAGGGTGATCCTGGGCCGCGCCTCGGCGCTCCAGCAGCCGGGCCTGGCGACCGGCGGCCACCGCGGCTTGCCGGACAATCTCCAGAAACTCTTCGTTTCTTATATTATAAGAACAGGAGCAAGTGACCAGCAGACCTCTAAGAACAGGAGCAAGTGACCAGCAGACCTCCGGGATTCAGAACCTGAAAAGCCCGGCGGTTCAGCTCCAGATACCCCCGACGGGCGGCAGGGCGGTCCTGGCGGCTCTTGGCAAAGGCCGGGGGGTCCAGAATGATGGTGTCAAAACGCCGGCCGTTCCGAGCCGCTTTCTTTAAAAACGAGAAGACATTATCCCGCACCAGCTCAAGGTTGGCCCTGCCGTTGAGCCGGGCGTTTTCTTGGGCCAGCTCCAGGGCCGGGGCAGAGCTTTCCACCAGGGTGACCCGCTGGCAGCGAGGGGCCAGGTGCAGGGCGAAGCCGCCCTGGTAGGCGAAGGCGTCCAAAGCCTGGCCCCGGGCCAGCAGGGAGGCGGCCAGGCGGTTTTCCCGCTGATCCAGAAACAGGCCGGTTTTCTGGCCCCGCCGCACATCCACCAGGAAGCGCACCGGGCCTTCGCAAACTTCCACTCTGTCAGGCAGCTCGCCCCACACCGTCTTGACCTCCAGGGGCAGGCCCTCCAGCAGGCGCACCTCCGCGTCATGGCGCAGGGTGATGGAGGCAGGGGAGAGATGGGCTTGGAAAAGCTCCAGCAGTTCGGGCAGCCGCCGTTCCAGGCCGGGGTGCAGGGTCTGGACGGCCAGGTGGCCGGCGTAGGAATCCACCACCAGACCGGGGAAGCCATCGGCTTCGGCGTGGATCAGTCGGCAGGCGTCAGTGTCCCGCACCACCTGCTGCCGATAGGCCAGGGCGCGCTGCAGGCGGGCCTCCCAGAAGGCAGTGTCCACCGTGTCCTCGCCGGTGGTCACCAGTCTGAGGGCGATGCGGGAGGCGGCGCTGTAGAAGGCTTGGCCCAGAAAGTCGCCTGTGGGGCCCACCATCGCGGCCAGGGTGCCGGAGGGCAGGGCGGGCTGCTCAGCCAAATCGTCCCGGTAAATCCAGGGATGGCCGCTCAGACGCCAGCGCCGTCCTTTCCCGGTCAGCCGCACCACCGGCAAGTCCCGCATGTCTTTCCCTCATTCCTCCTGGGACTCGGCGGTGTCGCGCCACCAGGTCTGTCTTTCGCAGTACTCCTGATACTTTTTGCGGAGAAAGCGGGGGGCGAACTCCGGGTGCCCCAGGTAGCCCCGGATGGAGGCAAACAGTTGCGAGGCGATGTTCTGCACCAAGTCCGGGACTTCCCCTACGGCGATGAAGTTCCGGATTTCCTGTTTAATGAAGGAGACCTCCGGGCCCAGGGCGGCCCTGACCTCCTCGGCCCGGTCCCGCAGCTCGGGAGGCAGATGTTCAGGTGACACGGGCACGGCCACCCGGGCTTCCACCACCACCTGCCAGCGGTCGCCGGCCGTGGGCCGGGAGAGGTCGTAAAATTCCACCGTGAGCCCGTTGGGCAGCAGGTGTCGGGAAAGATGTTTTTTTGCGGCCATAATTTCCACAGCTTTTGAAGAATGGCGTATAATTAAGTATTTAAATTTCGGGCTTTCTTCAACCCAAAAACGTCCGCCGCCGGATTCAGGGGGGTTCATGAAACGTTCGGCCATCATCATCTTCTCCACCGTAATCCTGCTGGCTGCCTTAGTTACCGGCGGCCTGTACTGGCGCTGGGTCAATTCGCCCCGCTATGCCTTGCAGCAAATGGTCCTGGCCATTCAGGCCAAGGACATGGACAAGTTGTTTAAGTATGTGGATTTACAGGAAATTGTCACCAATATGGTCCAGGCCTCCGGTAAGGACCTGTTTCCGCCGGAGGACAAGGACATGGACGAATGGGACCGCTTAGGCCGCCGGCTGGGCCAGAAAGTGGCCAAATTCCTGTTGCCGCGGCTGCTGGAGAAATTTGACCAACAGATAAAAAAGGCAGTGGAACAATATCTTCTGGACCTCAGCCAGGGAGAGGTTCTGGCTCTGGCCGCGGCAGTCACCACCGCGGAGATTGACACCCGAGGGGACTTGGCGGAGGTGAAATTGTTAGATCCCAAGACCGGGGAGCAGTTCCGCTTCCTCATGAGACGCAATCCGGCCACCAAGGAATGGCGCATTGTTTCCATAAGGTATGAGGATTTGAAGAGATTGCTGAAGCGGGAGCTTCTTTAACGTCTGATAATATATATTATGTAAACTAAATTAACATGCTGGTGGAAGAACGCTGCCCCCGATGTGGTATGGTCATCCGGCGCTACAAAAATCCGCTACCGGCGGTGGACATCATTATTGAACTGGAAGAAGGCCTGGTTCTCATTGAACGCTCCAAGCCGCCGTACGGGTGGGCGCTGCCGGGGGGCTTTGTGGAGTACGGAGAAAGCTGCGAGCAGGCGGCGGTGCGGGAGGCCCGGGAGGAAACGGGCCTTGAAGTGTCGCTGTTGGGGCAGTTCCACACCTATTCGGATCCGAACCGGGATCCCCGTCAGCATACCATAACCACAGTTTTTGTGGCCCGAGGGCGAGGGATACCCCAGGCCGCCAGCGACGCCAAAGGCTTGCGGGTTTTTACTCCGGAGGCACTGCCGCCGGATTTGGCCTTTGACCATGCCCGGATCTTGGCCGATTATCTCCAGGTCCGCCGGGAGTGGCTGAAAAAAAGCCCGTAGCTGCCCGAGATTCATGAGGCCCAGAGGAGCCCGACCAGGGCGCTGTAGATGAAATTTAGCAATCATTTCTTATACTTAATCTATTATATCTCCACTCTTAAGGCCGGCTTGGTGGGCTGGCCCTATTTCTGGTGGCATCTCAAGCAACGGGGCCAAGGTGAGAGTTTTCTGCCCCGTCTGGGTCTGTGCCTGCCCTCTGAGGCACCCCCGGAAGGAAGCCCCCGGATATGGCTGCATGGGGTGTCCGTGGGGGAAATCTTAAGCGCCCTGCCTTTGGTGGAGGAGTTGCGAAAGCAGCTTCCCGGGGCCGGATTCATCGTCAGCACCGGCACCGAGACGGGCCAGGCTCTGGCCCGGCGGCATTTTTCGCCGCTGGGCGCCTGTGTGTGCTACTTCCCCCTGGATGTCCCCTGGGCGGTGCAGGGCTACCTGAACCGCCTGCGACCGGAGGTGTTCATCGCCCTGGAATCGGAGCTTTGGCCCAACTTTCTGGTAAGCGCCCGCCGCCGGGGGGTGCGCCTGGCCCTGCTGAATGCCCGGCTGAGCGACAAGTCCTTTCGCCGCTATAGCCGCCTCCGTCGCTTGGCTCTGGATCTGTTTAATTTATTTGAAATCATTGCCGCGGGGTCGCCCCAGGACTACGAGCGCCTCCGGCGGTTGGGCCTGCCCCCGGACAAGGTGCGGCTGACAGGGAATCTCAAGATAGACCGTCTCCTGGCGCAAAGGAGCCGCGCCGCCCCCCTGCCCTCTTCCGTCGCCTCCGGTGCTGAGGCTGGGAGAGGCAGTAAAAGTCAGGCCGAACCATCGCAGGAGCCGCTGTCCGCCAGATGGCGGGAAGTTCTCAACCTGAGGGGAGAGCCGGTGTTTCTGGCCGCGTCCACCCATGCGGGAGAGGAGGAGGCGGTGCTGGCGGCCTACCGCCAACTTTTGGCCCCCTGCCCTTCCCTGCTCCTGATTCTGGCGCCCCGGCATCCGGAGCGGGCCGGGGAAGTGGGCCGGCTGGTGGCCCGGGAAGGTTGGGGCTTTCAGTTATGGCGGCGGCTGAAGGAGGGCCAGGAGACCCGGACCCAGCCCGTGGTGGTGGTGGACACCATCGGCGACCTCATGGGCCTCTACCGGGTGGCGGACGTGGCCTTTGTGGGGGGCTCGCTGGTGCCCCACGGCGGCCAGAACATCTTGGAGCCGGCGGCCTGGGGGGTGGCTCCGCTTTACGGCCCCCATCTCAGCAACTTTCTCTGGGCCAGGGACATCCTGGAAGCTGCCGGAGCTGGCCTGCTGGTGCGGGACGCGGATACGCTGGCCGCCGCGGCCAGAAACCTCCTGGAGCACCCGGAGCTCCGCCAGGAGCTGGGCTCCCGGGCCTTGACCTCCCTCCTGCCTCACCAGGGGGCGGCGGCCCGCCAAGCGGAACTGGTGGTGCAGTTGTTGTCGGGGGCGGGAAAAAGTTGACTTGAAGTAGCCTGCCAGGCCGCCTATTTTCCGGCCTCAGTAACAAGATTTAATACCCGCGGCCCGGCCCCCCCTGCCCTCTCGGGTCTCCCATAAGGTAGAAGCCGGTGACTTTCCGGAAGGCCGCAGAAGTTTTCCTTCCGGGAAAGCCGTCTACCCGCAGGTAAATGCCGGGAAACCGGTTGAGGAATCTCTGCAGCTCCTCGGCATAGGCGGACCACTCGGTCATGGAGTAAACCAGCAGCGGGCGTTCCGGCGCGTCTTTAGGGCTCAATTCCTTCGGGAAGTCAACCAGGCCTTTTTCAGCCATGCGCCGCAGCAGCACCGCGGCCCCGATCTGTCGGGAGACCGCGGTCTCCGACCAGACGCCGTCGGCGGTATATTTGCCGCGGCGATAATGGTTGGAGCCGCTCCAGAGGTAAGGTGACAGGACGTGGGGGTGATAGAGGCGGTAGCCCCAGCCGTTGTATTCCTCCAATTTGTATAATGTGCCCGGCAGGGACCAGTCCTTCCAGGTGGTCAGCCTCCGGCAGCGCAGGGCATCGGCGGCGCTTTCCTCCCAGGTGAAGGGGGGGTGACCGGTTTTGGGGCGGCCAGCGGGATGGCGCACTGTTCTGGCAGTGAGGGGATCCCCGTTGTGCAGGTGTCGGGAAAAATCCAGGGAAGCTTCCATGTGATGCACCAGGGCCACAAAATGCCAGGGCAAGGAAAGCGGCTCGGCCACCTGCAGATAGCGGCGGCGGTGCTGGGCGATTTTCTCCAGGATCTCCTCCACTTCGGCCAGACGGGCCTCATCAATCACGCAGGTGGCAAACAGGCGGCGGTATTCCATAGCCAGCCGGGCGGAAAACCTGATCTTCGGCATGCCAAGCCTCTTTTCCCACTCTTATCCGTCCGGAGAGGGGGGACTCCAAACCCCGGGAAGGAAGGCAACAAACCCTCTTCAGGGAGTAATTACGACATTGAACCGGGCTGTCCCAGACCAAGGTGGAAGAATGACCCGTTTTGCTTGGTAAGCGGCCTAAAAATCGATGGGAGATTTTTTGCCTCAACCCTGCCAGCCTGCTGGCGGATTCTACTTGAAACCTGGACCAGGGGCCTTACCTTTTGGTAAAGAACAAAAAATCCGGCCGGCGGCTGGTTTGCTGGCGGCTGGCCCCAGCGAGGTGAAAGAAATGACTTCCCAGGAGAAGGAAATGACCATGCAGTGTGCCCTGTGCGGTTATACGGCCTCAGGGCGGTTTGAAGGGGACATTTGTCCACGATGCAACCTGACCTACTGGCGGTGCCGCCGGAGGAGTGTCCCAGTTGCCATCAGAAGACCGACTTCCTCAATATCACCTGCTACACCCCGGAATGCGGCGGCCCTGGACGTATTGATCCCCGCCTGTGAGCCGGATGACTCAGCGACCGGCAATGGTGGCCCCAGGTTGGCTGGGGCTCCTTGTGCCGGAATAATGGTTTGCCATGAAAGCATGGAAATGATAGGAGGAGATACCAGAAAAAGCAGGTGGCTGCCGCCCCTATACCTGACCTTCCATCCTGAACTGGTTATTCGCAGGGTTTAATGGAGGAGCCAACCGCTGGGCTCTTAAGTCCGAATTCCACTCATCTTTTGCGACCCTGGGTGGCTTCCTGACTGCCCGGCGTTCTTTAGACAAGGTGCCTGAGATGTCCCCCAAACACCCGGATTCGGCCGAGTGGTCCCACTTTATCATCCAAAGCATAGCCGATGGTGTGATCACGGTGGACGGCAAGATGCACATCACCGACCTCAACCGGGCCGGGGAAAGACTTACCGGCTTCTCCCGGGAGGAGGCCATAGGGCTTTTTTGCGGCGATGTGCTGCGGAGCAGCATGTGCGGCCGGGAGTGTCCCTTGAAGATGGCCATGAGCACCGGGGAGACCGTCTCCCGGGAAGCGGTGCTCAACAACCGCCTGGGGGAAAAAATTGAGGTCACTTTGTCGGCGTCGGCCCTGCGGGACGATCAGGGGAACCTGCTGGGGGGAGTGGAGACCTTTCGAGACCTCGCCCCCCTCAAGCACCTGGAAAATGAGCGGCACCAGTTGGTGAGCATGTTCGCCCATGACCTCAAGGCCCCGGTGGTGGGGATGGCCGGTCTGCTTAGTCGCCTTCTCCGGGGCAAAGTGGGCCAACTCAGCGAAGAGCAGCGGGCTTACCTGGAAACAATCCACCGGGAACTCCAGCAACTGGAGAAGCTGATTACCAATTTTCTGGATTATTCCCGGCTGGACCTGCATATCATTACCCCGGTGCCCAGTGCTCTGCAGGCGGAGCAGGCCTGTCAGGAAGTGATCGAGCGGGTGACCCCTATGGCGGAGGCCAAGGAGATCGCCATTCAGACAGAATTTCCTCGGGAAATCCTTGTGCTGCAGGCCGACCCGCTGCTTTTCCACCGGGCCTTGGCAAATCTGTTGGAGAACGCCATCAAGTATTCCCCCCGGCAAAGCCTTGTAACCCTTCAGGTGCGGGACCGGGGAGAGAAAGTGGAGTTTGCCGTGAGGGATCAGGGGCCGGGCATCTCCCCTCGGGATTTGCCCCACCTGTTTGAACTTTTTTACCGGGGCAAAGGCGCGGAAGGGGAAAAGGGTCTGGGACTGGGCCTGGCCAT
The DNA here is from genome assembly GCA_019308625.1 of Deltaproteobacteria bacterium. Classification (GTDB taxonomy): domain Bacteria; phylum Desulfobacterota; class Desulfobaccia; order Desulfobaccales; family 0-14-0-80-60-11; genus DTHB01. The sequence goes on along the minus strand of JAFDHU010000115.1, from coordinate 3,161 downwards.
CGTTAAGCGCATTGTGGAGGCCCACCAAGGCCGCCTGTGGGTGGAAAGCGAACCCGGCAGAGGTACCACCATCTTTTTCACCCTGCCGAAGGAACTTCCGGCTGACTGATAAACCCCTGTTTCCGGTCAGGACATCCAGGCGTCCGATAGCCCCCTCGGGGCGAGACTACCGGGGTTAAACAGTTTTGCTCCGAAGGCGGGAGCGCGGCTGGCCTTGTCTGATTGGGGGCCTCCCCTGCTTTTTTTTTCAGAACCATATCGCGCCAGCGACTCTGGTAAGCAGGCCCAGGCCCAAGGCCAAGGCCAGGGAGGCGGCCACGGCCACCGCGGCGCCCTTCCAGCCCACTTCCCGGCTGAGAGCCGCGATGGTGGCGGCGCAGGGAATGTAGAACAACACAAAAATGGTGAAGGTAAGGAGCTGGGTGGGGGTGAGCACCGTGGTAAGGTCGGTGGTGCCCAGGGCTTCATGCAGCATGATGAGGGAAAGCTCCTTCCGAAGAATGCCGAAAATCAAGGTGGTGCCCACCGCCGCGGGCAGGCCCAAAAGCCCGGTCAGGGGGCTCAGCACCTGGTTGACGCCCTGCTCGAACCCATAGAATTTCAGCAAACTCAGGACCATGCTGCCGATGATGAGGATGGGCCAAGCCACCACAATAAAGTCCTTCAGGCTGAGCCAGGACTTGCGGCAGACGTTGCCCCAGGTGGGCAGGCGGTACTCCGGGATTTCCATCACCAGGCCGGGGGAGACCTCCCGGAGGAGCAGGGTGGACAGGCGCCCCAGGATGGCGATGACCAGGAGGTTGAAGATGTACACCCCCAGGGCCCAATAGGGCCCGATGGCATAGGCCACCAGGGCGAAGATGATGACTGAGCGGGCCGAACAGGGAATGAGCACCGCCAACATGGCCACCACCAGGCGGTCCCGGGGCGATTCCAGAATCCGGGTGGCCATGACCGCCGGCACGCTGCAGCCATAGCCCAGGATGAAGGGGATGATGGACTTGCCGTGCAGCCCCAGGGCGTGCATGAGGTTGTCCATGAGAAAGGCCACTCGAGGCAGATAGCCGCTGTCCTCCAGCAGCGCCAGACCCAGCAGGAAGGGCAGCAAATAAGGCAGCACGATGGCCACGCCGCCAAAGATGCCCATGAACAGGCCCTCGCCTATCAGGTGATAAGCCAGGCTTTCGGGCCCCAGCCACTCTCGGGTGAGTTGCAGGACTAAATCCAGGTAGGACAGAAAGAATTCCTCCGGATATTGCCCCAACCGAAACACCGCCTGGAAAAAAAGGCCCAGCACCAGCAGCAACAGGACATAGCCCCAGATTTTATGGGTGGCGATGCGGTCCAGGCGGTCCCGCCAAGTGGGTTTCTCAGCCGGGGTCACCCGGGCCACCTGCTCAAACAGATTTACTGCCAAGGCATGGCGCTCGGAAGAGATCACAATCTCCGGCGGCCGCCCGTGGCTTTGGGAAAGGATTTTCTGATAATTTTTGACAATGGGCAGAAGGTCGGCGTCCCGGCGCTCCACTTCCTGCATAAGATAAGGGTCGTCCTCCAGGAGCTTGACCAGGAAGAAGCGCCAGGGGAGCCGCAGGTCCTCAGCCAGCTTGGGATCCAGGTGGTCGCTGAGCTCGGCGATCTCTTCCTCCACGTCCCGGCTGAAAACCACCTGCACCGGCCGGACCCGGACCCGGCCGGCCTCCACCGCGGTTTCCAGGAGCTCGGTGAGGCCCTTGCCCTGAGCCGCTACCGTGGGCACCACCGGCACCCCCAGCAGCCAGGAAAGCTTGGTGGGCTGCAGGCGGATGCCCTTGCGGGCCGCTTCATCCATCATGTTCAGGGCCACCACCATGGGGCGCTCCAGACTCATGAGTTCCAAAGTGAGCTCCAGGCTGCGAGAAAGCAGCGAGGCGTCTATGACATTGACAATGACATCGGCCTCTTTTTGCAGCAGATAGTTTCTGGCTTCCAGCTCGGCCTGGTCGCTGGAGGTAAGGGAGTAAACCCCGGGCAGATCCACGCAGGTCAGTTCCTCCCCGGCCAGCACCACCCGGCTGATGTGATACTTCACGGTGGTGCCCGGGAAGTTGGAGATGGCTGCTTTATAGCCGCTGAAGTAGTTGAAAATGGTGCTCTTGCCGCAATTGGGCTGGCCGATGAAAGCAATTATCATGGAGAGCCTGCTCCGCGCTGAGCTGGTTCCCGCCCGGGGGTGCCAGCCATTTGTATCTCAATTTTTATTGAGAAGCAATAACAATAAACCATGCCAGGAAAGCGGTGTGGAGGGACATCGGAGCCTGCAAAACCCCTGCCCTTTCAATCATGACCCTTTCCCGAGTCCATTCCCTCAAGCCGCCATTTTTCCCTAGCAGGTGTTTATCCTCTTGACTCTTTGGTATACTAATTTATAGTTAAGGTTTCGTAAATAGCGCTCATTTTGAGCACCCCCCGAGATCGCCATGAAAGAATCACCCTGGAAAATTAATATCGCCACCATTACTGAAGACGGTCTGGACCTGTCCCCCGAGCTGGGGGAGGATTGGTTCCAGACCTGGCAGGAGGAAGTCCCCAACCTGGATTTTGCCGGACCGGGAGCCATATCCGGCACTGTGCACATGGAAAGACACGGCCGGGAAATCTTCCTGCACGGGCATCTGGAAGGAACCTTGGCCTTGAGCTGCAGCCGCTGCCTGGCAGCCTATGATGCCCGGGTGGAGACGGACTTTGATCTGCTCCTGGAACCCGGACCTGAGCCGGTGGTCCCTGAAGAAGAACTGACCGCCGAGGAACTGGACCTGGACTTTTACCAGGGAGACGTGGTGGACCTGGAAAAGTATCTGCGGGAGCAAATCCTGCTGATGATGCCGTTGAAACCTCTGTGCGCTGAGAGCTGCCGGGGTATCTGCCCCCGCTGCGGCGCCGACCTCAATCATGAACCCTGCCGCTGCCCGGAGGAACGGCCTCTGTCCCCTCTGGCCGCGGCCCTGGAAAAATTGAAGAAATAAGGAGACGCACGTGGCCTTACCAAAACGTCGGCATTCCATTTCCCGTCGGAACAAGCGGCGGTCCCACTACCGGTTGACCCTGCCGAACCTTACCACCTGCCCTAAATGCCAGGAACCCCGCCTGCCCCACCACGCCTGCCCCTCCTGCGGCTTCTA
>JAFDHU010000114.1 GCA_019308625.1 Deltaproteobacteria bacterium | reverse complement strand
ATTCTGTACTCCATGCTCAATCTCAGCCATTATGTGAATTTTTGTCTGCGGCTGCTGTTGCTCTTTGGGCTGATTTTTGAGCTGCCCCTGATTCTCCTGATTCTCTCCCGCACGGGCCTGGTCACCGTGGATTTCCTGAAGAGCCAAAGACGGCTGGCCATTTTGCTCAGTGCCGTGATCGCGGCTTTTCACGCCGATTTGGTGACTATGACGGTGGTGGCGGCTCCCATGTACGGCATGTACGAATTCTCCATCCTGCTCCTCCGGCTGGTGGGTGAACGACACCGGCCGGCCCCGGCTGCCGCGGCCGCCAACCCGGCGGCACCAGATGTTCCCCAAAAACCCTGAGGACCCAGTGCTTCCGAGGATTATTTTTGCTTTCCCCAAACGGCGTAGCCGCAAACCCCCTGCCTGTCCTGAGCGGTCGGGCGGGATGAGGGCGCTCCTATTAAAGTTGACAGTACCAGAAGGATTCAGCTATCTTTATCTTTTTAGATTTGTCTGGTTGAAGCGCCACCTTAATAGGGACCTCTTCCCATGACTTCCGAATCTTCGGAAAATCGTCAGCTTCCCCCCCCTCTCCTGGAGGAAAAATCCTGGAGCCGCCTCAGACGTCTGCTCCATCGCCTGACCTCCTGGCTGGGGGGCCACGAATATCATTATGCCGGGTACTTACCCGGCCGTCCTGGCTTACTGCTGCGCGTTACCCTGGATCCGTTCTTTTCCAAGGTCACGGTCAACCCTCGCCATCAGGAACGTCTGAAAGAGGTGGCCACCCGGGGGGTGGTGGTCTATGCCCTGAAATACCGTAGCAATATGGATTTCCTGTTCTTCAACCGCAGGTTCCAGAAGCTCGGGGTCCCGGCCCCGGAAGTGGCCTTTGACATGAACCTGTGGATGTTCCAGCCCCTGTCCCATCTCATCCAGATTATTTCTGCCACCCTGAATTATTTCACCCGCCGACAGGCTTGGCCCCAGCCTTTTCAAGACGGCTATTTTTTGCGGATCCTTCAGGAAAAGCGGGCTTCCCTGCTGTTTCTGGTGGACCAGGTAGGCTTCCGCCACCGTTTCCTCAAACCCCGGGAGGACCCTATCCGCCACCTCCTGGAACTGCAGGCACAACTGGACTTCCCCATTTTCCTGGTGCCCCAGATGATCATGTATAGTCGGGATCCCTCCCGGGAAGCCAAGGGCTTGGTGGACCTGTTTTTCGGCGACCGGGAAAATCCTGGCAGGCTCAGGAAGCTGATGCTGTGCCTGTTCAAGGCCAAAAGGTCGGTGGTGGAGATGGCCGACCCGGTCAATTTGAAAGAAGTGCTGGCCGCGGCCCCTCCCGGCCGGTCCCTGCAGCAGGTGGCCCAGGAGGTGAGACGGGACCTCATTGCCCGTCTGGACCGCAAACGCCGGATGATCACCGGCCCGGTCATCAAGTCCCGGGAGGAGGTCCTGGAACTGACCCTCACCGACCCCGCCCTCATGCGCTTCATTGAGAACCTGGCAGTGACCGAAAAAAAGAACCTGGCCAAGGTCAAGAAAACCGCCCAGGACTATTTCTGGGAAATCTCCGCAGACTTCAATGTCTTTCTGGTCAATCTCATGGACCGGGTGGTGCGCTGGCTCTCCCAAAACCTGTTTGATGGCGTAGTGTTTGACACCGAGGGCTTTGAGCGGGTGCGGGAGGCCGGTCAGAGGGGCACCCTGATTTTTGTCCCCTGCCATAAGAGTCATCTGGACTACCTGCTCCTCAACTACTGCATCTACGAACATAACATGCATCCGCCCCGGGTGGCGGCTGGAAAAAACCTGGCCTTCTGGCCCCTGGGCTGGATTTTCCGGGACTCCGGAGCCTTTTTCATCCGCCGCCGGTTCCACGGAGCCAGGCTTTATGCCGAGGTGCTGTTTGCCTATATCAAGACCCTGATTAAAACCGGCTATAACCTGGAGTTTTTCATTGAGGGGGGGCGTTCCCGCACCGGCAAGCTGGTGCTGCCCAAAATGGGCCTGCTGCACATGATTCTGCGGGCTTACAAAGAGGGGGCCGCCCCGGACCTCTACCTGGTGCCCACCTTTATCGGCTATGACCAGGTCCTGGAGGAAAAAGCCTATCTCAAGGAATTGGAGGGGAAAAAGAAAGAGCAGGAAACCGTGGGTCAGCTGGTCAAGGCCCGCAAATTTCTGAAGGGGCGCTACGGCCGGGCCTACATCCAGTTCAGCGAACCCATCTCCATCAAGGATTATCTGGCCCGACACCCCGAAAAGTATGATTTGGAACAGCCGGAGGACATCCGCAAGCTCAGCCTGGACCTCTCCTTCCAGGTCATCCAGGCCATCAACCAGGTGTCAGTGGTCACCCCCTTTTCCCTGGTATGCGCCGCGCTCTTAACCTATCCCCGCAAAGGCGTCTATCGCCGGGAACTTTTCCATATAATCCAGGTGCTGGATGATTATCTGCGGCACCAAGCCGTACTTAAGGCTGATTCCCTGGACAACCTGGCCCAGTCGGTGGAGGAAACTCTGGTCCTGTGTGAATCCCGCAAACTTGTCACCCCCATTGAAAAGGAAGAGGGGCTGACCGACGAACTGGGGTTGGGCGGCTACAGCATTGACGAATCCAAGCGTCCCCTGCTGGAATATTACAAAAACAACATTATCCACTTCTTTTTGCCGGCCTCCATGACTTCCCTGGCCATTCTGGCTGGTCAGGGCTTTGAGTTTGACCGCGAGCAGCTCCTGGGCGATTTTCGCTTCCTGCAGGACCTCTTCAAATATGAATTTGTGTACAACGACGCCGCCCCGGAAGCCCAAGTGGATCAAACTCTCTCCTATTTCGCCTCCCGGGGAGTGATCGTCAGCCTGGACCGGGAAGGCAGCCGCTACACCCTGTCGGCCTCCGGCCTGAGAGAACTGGCCTACTTTGCCAACCTTCTCTACAATTACCTGGAGTCCTACTGGATCGTCTTCCGCTCCATCAAATACCTCCAGAAAAAGCCCCGCAGCGAAAAGGAGTTCTTAAAGCGCATCCACAACATCGGTAACAAGCTTTACAAGCTGGGGGAGGTAGAGCGCTCCGAAGCCTTATCCGACGCCAACTTCCAGAACGCCCTGAAGCTGTTCGGCGAAAAAGGCATCATCACCAAGCGCCTCCCGGAGGGTAAGGGGGCCACCACCTTCAGCCCGCCCACCGACGAGGACGTCAAAGACTACTACGGCCGTCAGCTGGCGCGGTTTTTGAGGCGGTAAAAGGCGCTTCGGCAAAAGCCGGTCACCCTTGGCTTTTTCGCCGAACACCTTTGCCTCACCTTCTTCGGATTCTCCGGGGAGGCGGGAGCCCGATCCAGCGGCACCACCTCTCCAGAGATAGCCTGATCCGGTGGCCCCGGAAATGTCCGGCACAGCTCTTTAGTCTGCTGCGGTCACGCCCTTCTTTTTCACCCCCCATTAGGCGTCCTGCCGCTGCTGATACCGAAGGGTCAGCTCCAGCAGCAGCCCCCGCCCCCCCCCAGAGCGACCGCCTCCGGTTCTCCTTCCTGCCCGTTTCACCTGCGGCCTTCCAGGGGTCGGTACACCCCCACCACTTTGCCCAGGATCTGCACCAGCTCCGCCGCTTCTTCCGGAGAGAAGCGCAGAGGGGCGAACTCCGGGTTGTCCCCTTTGAGGATCAGGCCTCCGGCCTCCTCATACACCCGTTTTAAGGTGGCCTCCTCGTGCACCAGCACCACGGCGATTTCCCCCCGGGCCACCCGGGGCTGCACCCGCACCAGGACCAGGTCGCCGGGCAGCAGCAGCGGAGCCATGCTGTCGCCGGTGACTCTCAGGAGAAAGACCTCCTCGCCGTGCACCCAGGCCCGGGGCAGGGGCAGGGTGTCCTCCACATGTTCCGCGGCCAGAAGCGGCCGGCCCGCGGCGATGCGGCCCACGATGGGCACCTCCACCACCTGATCCTCCAGGCGGGAGGCCAAAGACAGGCCCCGGGACAGCCCCGGCTCCCGGTGCAGGTAGCCCTTGCGCTTCAGGGCCGCCAGGTGGTCCGCCGCGGCCCGGGGCTGGATGCCGAAGTGGGCCGCCACCTCCCGCACCGTGGGAGGATAGCCTTTAAGCCGGCAGAACTCCTCCACAAAGGCCAAAACTGCCTGCTGTCTGGCTGTTAATACTTTCATGGCTTCTTAATACTAAACAAATGAATACTTGTCAAGAAGATAGATATAAAAACCTGACCTTTCCTTAAAGGCTCATTTGACCTCCCGGAGCCCCTTGCCCCGAAGAGGCTTGTCCCGCCTGCTTGCCAGCAACTCCCACATGTGCTAAGGTGCCCTCCAAACAAGATCGGTCAGGGTGAGGAGGCGACTCATGAGACTGGTGTTCAAAGTAGGGCTGGCAGTGCTGGCGGCTTTCCTTTTGATCCAGGCCGCCGACCACACTCCAGCCCAAGCCAAGGTGAAGGATCACCCCATCATCAAACCCCTGCCCTCGGTCATCAAAAAAAGCGGGGAATACAAGAGGTTCGATGCCTTCACTTTCCGAGTCAAAAAAGGTGAGGGCTATGAGGAGAAAAAGGTCAAGGGTAAGTTCTGGCATTTCACCTATGAGACCCGAGAGGATGTCTCCGGCCTGGAAATTCTGGAGAACTACAGGAGCGCCGCGCTGGAGAAGGGCGGGAAGATTCTATATGAGGATGAAAGTCAACTGGTATTCACTCTACCCACCCCTCAGGGAAACACTCTTTGGGTGCAGGTGGACCGTAACGGTTGGGATGCCTATTACTATTTGAATATCATTGAGGAAAAGGGCTTCAAGAAGACCCTCACCTTCGGGGCCGCGGCCATGAAAGCCGCCCTGGAGGAGAAGGGCTCGGTAGCCGTCTACGGCATTCACTTTGACTTTGACAAGGCCACCCTGAAGCCCGGGGCGGAAAAGGTCCTGGTGGAAATCGTCAAGCTTCTGAAGGACTCCCCCGATCTCAAGGTGGAAATCCAGGGACACACCGACAACGTCGGGGGCAAGGACTACAACCTGAAGCTGTCCCAGGCCCGGGCCGACACGGTGAAGCAGTTTCTGGTGCTCTACGGTATTGAGCCGGAGCGCCTCACCACCAAAGGCTACGGCATGGAGAAGCCGGTGGCCTCCAATGAGACCGAAGAGGGCCGGGCCAAAAACCGCCGGGTGGAACTGAAAAAGCTGTGAACCGGCCTTCAGAGCCGATGCCTGAACGCAAACCGGAAAATACTGCAGTCTCCCGCCGGGCCCGGGAAACCACCCCTTTCCTGGTCATGGACATCCTGGAGCGGGCCAAGGAGCTGGAGGCCCGGGGGGAGCACATCATCCATCTGGAGATTGGCGAGCCCGACTTCCCCACCCCTCAGGT
>JAFDHU010000113.1 GCA_019308625.1 Deltaproteobacteria bacterium | reverse complement strand
GCGGCCGTGATCTCCTTTGCCCTGTGCGAGGCGGTGGCCGTCTTCGGACTGGTGCTCTTTTTGCTTACCGGCAACTGGCAGGTGTTTTATATCTTTTTCGCTTTCTCCCTGTTGCTGTTTTACCTGCACTACCCCAAGTATGAGGCCTGGGAGAAAATCGTCGCCGCCGCAGCCGGGAATCCCTCAGAGCATCAAGCTTAATTCAAGGATTTACCATGAAAAAGGTCGGAATTTTCTACCACCCTTCCTTCAGCCGCAAAAGTTATATGACCATCGGCAACCGCCTGCGGGACTTCCCCGAGGCATTGGAGGAACTATTGACCCGTCCTAACGTGCAGATGTTCACCTCCCCCAGGGCGTCGGAGGAGCTGATCCTTAAGGTGCACGCACCGGAGATGCTTCGGATGGTGGCTCGGGATCCCTTCTGCAGTACGGCTTATGAGTCGGTGGGGGGTGTGGTGGCGGGCATGGAGGCCCTGGCAAAAGGGGAGATAGACCGGGCCTTCTGCTTCATCGGCGCCGGCGGCCACCACGCCGGCTACCGCCAGTTCTGGGGGGCCTGCTGCTTCAATGACGTGGTCATCGCCATAACCCGGGTGCGGGAAATCAGCTCCTGGCGGCGCTTCGCCATCTACGACACTGACGCCCATCACGGCGACGGCACCCGCCAACTGGTGGACGGCGACCCGGAGGTTCTGCATGTCTGCTTCTGTGGGGCCAACTACGCCTCCGCGGACGGCACCAAGGTGGATGTGGACGTCTACCGCTTGGCCTGGGCCGCCGATGCCAACCGGCAATACGTGGACGCAGTGCGGCACCAGCTTCCCCGGGTGGCCCAATTCCGGCCAGATCTCCTTATCTGGTACTATGGCTTTGACACTCACCTGGAGGATTACGGCTCCCTGGGACTTACTGAGGAAGCCTACTTCCAAATCTGCGATCTCATGATTGCTACTGCCGAAGAATGCGGCATTCCCCTGCAGGTGGTCCTGGGAGGCGGCTCCCTCCCCCACCTGGCCCTAGCCACCATCCCGGAAATCATCCGCCGCCTGGTGGAGCACTAAAGACCGCAGGGGCACCCCCGCGCCGGGGCCAAGGGACGGAGATCATTGCCTTTCGCCGGTTATCCCTTTATAATTAAAGGAGGTTAAGGCGCAGGGCCGGGTGCCCGCCGGGGTGGTTGCCGCGCCACAGAAACCGCATTTTTCATAATTTTGACAAGGTCTCAGTCGGTTTTCCTGGCTGAGGCCGCGGGTGGATATGCTGACCGAACGTCTGCAAAGCCTGGAAAGACAATACTCCCGCTTGGAGGAGCGTCTGGCGGACCCGGACGTCCTGCGCCATCCGGAGGAGTACCAGAAGTACAGCCGGGAACATGCGGAGCTCACCCCGCTAATCCAGGCCTTCCGGCGCTACCGGCAGCTGCAAAAGGAACTGGCGGACAGCCAGGCCCTGCTCCGGGAGGAAAAGGACGAAGACATCAGGGCCTTGGCCCGGGAGGAAATCCAGGCCCTCAAGGAAAAGCTGGCCCAAGCGGAAGAGGAGCTGCGGCTGCTCCTGCTGCCCAAGGACCCCAACGATGAGAAAAACGTGCTCCTGGAAATCCGGGCCGGTACCGGCGGGGAGGAGGCCGCCCTGTTCGCCGCAGACCTGTTCCGCATGTACTCCCGGCTGGCGGAGCGCCGGGGCTGGAAAATGGAGGTCCTGTCCCATTCCCCCACCGGCCTGGGAGGCTTCAAGGAAATCATCGCTCTGGTGTCCGGCGACCGGGTCTACAGCCAGCTCAAGTATGAAAGCGGCACCCACCGGGTACAGCGGGTGCCGGCTACGGAGTCCCAGGGCCGCATCCACACCTCCGCAGTGACCGTGGCTGTCTTGCCGGAGGCCGAGGAAGTGGAGGTCCAGATCAACCCGGAGGAGCTGCGCATTGATGTATACCGGGCCTCGGGGCCCGGCGGCCAGCACGTCAACACCACGGACTCCGCGGTGCGCATCACCCATCTGCCCACCGGGCTGGTGGTCACCTGCCAGGACGAAAAATCCCAGCACAAAAACAAGGCCAAGGCCCTGAAGGTGCTGCGGGCCCGGCTCCTGAACCTCAAGCAGCAGGAGCAGAAGCGGGAGCTGGACCAGGAGCGTCGCAGCCAGGTGGGCACCGGCGACCGCAGCGAACGCATCCGCACCTATAACTTCCCCCAGGGCCGGGTCTCGGACCACCGCATCGGCCTCACCCTGCACCGCCTGCCGGAAATTCTGGAGGGCGATCTGGATGAGCTTATCCAGGCCCTCATCACCCACTACCGCACCGAAGCCCTCAAACAGGCCGGCGCCTGATGAGGTATAAACCTTTAGACCAGTTGAGAGGAGGGCCGGGGGATTGCCAATCCCTGCCCTCCCCTCAAACTCCCCTCCCAACCCCCTTTAAGGGATTGGGGTGGGGGTTTGGGGGAGGGGTAAGGGGCGCTGCCCCTTAGCCCCTCCCCCAAAAACCATTTTGCCAGGCTGCAGCGAAAAAGACATGACCGGCCCTCAGGAGACCTGGACCGTGCTGAAGGTCCTGCGCTGGACCACCTCCTACTTCCAGGACAAGGGCGTCCAGGAGCCCCGGGCCTCGGCAGAGGTGCTTTTGGCCCACGCCTTGGGCCTGCGCCGCCTGGACCTTTATCTGCGGCACGACCAGCCCCTCACCCCGGAGGAGCTGTCCCGCTTCCGGGAGCTGGTAAGGCGGCGGGCCGCGGACGAACCGGTGGCCTACATTACTGGCCATAGGGAATTCTGGTCTCTGGACTTCCAGGTCACTCCGGCCGTGCTCATCCCCCGCCCGGAAACCGAAGTCCTGGTGGAGGCGGTATTGGAGGCTGTCCGGGAGTCAGGTCGCCTGTCTCAGTCATCGGAGCGTGGGGAAATGCCCGGCGGCAACCTTCGGGGGCTGGAGCTGGGGGTGGGCGCCGGTGCGGTGATAACGGCCCTGGCCCGGGAGCTGCCCGACAGCACCTGGCTCGGGCTGGACCTCTCCTTTGAGGCCCTGCGGGTGGCCCGAGCCAACGCTCACCGCCACGGGGTGGCGGCCCGCATCCGCTTTGTGCAGGGAGATCTGTTTTCTGGTGGTGGCCAACCTGCCGTATGTCTCGGAGCCGGAGTGGCAAACTTTATCGAAGGAGATCAGGCTGTACGAACCCCCTGCAGCCCTGTTGGGGGGAGCGGACGGCTGGGCCCTGCTCAGGCCCGCGGCCCGGCAGGCCCATCTCTATCTGAAGCCCGGAGGCTGGCTGGCCCTGGAGACGGGCCCCGGCCAGGCGGAAATCATCCGGGCCTGGCTGGCAGAAACCGGCGCCTATGAGCGCCTGGAAGTTCTGAAAGACTATCAGGGGCTCCCGCGGGTGGTACGGGGCGTCACCCAAGCTTAAAAGGTGACTTCAGCCTTGACGATGAGGTTGTCCCCATCGCCTTTGATGGGGTTGCGGTGCCAATGTCGCCAGGAGGCCAAATCGGTAACGTACACACGCTGCATCTGGCCGTCAGGAGTCTTGGTTTCTAACAAGGCTCCGAAAAATAACCGGGATTTGCAGGAGTCTCCGGAGGAGGTCGCCGCGCACCCTGCCAGCCCCAGCAGCCCTGCCATCGCCAAACACGCTACAATCCTGCCTGTTACCATAATTCCTCCCGGCTGCATGAAGCAGGGGCGGCACTCCAGCAGGACAGCTTGCGTTGCCTGTCTTATGAGAGCGAAAACGGCAGTACCGCCGTAGCTGATTGAGAACCTCCTGCCATGCAGGGCGCAGATTTAACCTCGGGGCCGGACAGCCCCGGCAAAGAATCTTGGTGCAAGAACAATGCCGTTTTGTGCCGGCCTGAGGAGGCACCGGCAAACCGGCTCCATTGGCAGGGGCAGGGATATCAGGGGTCTTTTTAAGCCGGCAAATTATGCTCAGAATCCTGACATCCGGGGCCATCTAGGCAACTTGGGGGGCATGAAAAATAATATAGAATTACCAATAGGTTACGCAGAAAGGCAGGGCTGGGGGAGGGCCAGTCCGGAGTAAAGCCACCGACATGATTACGAAATTCCTTTAAAACAAATACCTTGTCCGAATGTTCCGAGGGCTGCACCTGCCCTGCAAAAATTGCCGCTGGCTTTAAACCCCGCCTCCCATAAACACCGAAACTCCGGCCCAAGACCGGGGCGCTGCGGTTAATTCTCCTGAAACCTGCTGTTCTTAAATGATAAAATTCTTTTTTCCCAAGAGGCGGTCAGGTGAGGTCATCGGGGCCGGTGATATAGCCGGCCACCGCGCTGGCCGCGGCGACGGCAGGGTTGGCCAGATACACGAAGGACTGGGGGTGGCCCATGCGGCCCACGAAATTCCGGTTGGTGGTGGCGATGGCCACCTCCCCGGGGGCCAGAATCCCCATGTGTCCCCCCAAGCACGGCCCGCAGGTGGGCGGGCTGACCACCGCGCCGGCCTCCAGAAAAATCTTCAGGAGGCCTTCCTCCAAGGCCTGGGAATAAATCCAGGGCGTGGCCGGAATGATGATAAGGCGCACGCCTTTGGCCGCTTTGCGGCCCTTAAGCACCCGAGCCGCCAGCCGCAGGTCCTCCAGGCGCCCGTTGGTGCAGGAGCCGATGACCGCCTGGTCTATGCGCACCTCTCCTACCCGTGACAGGGGCCGCACATTTTCAGGAGACGGCGGCAAGGCCACCTGGGGCTCCAGGTGGCTCACATCATAAGTTTTTTCAAAGGCATAGGGCGCCTCCGGGTCCGAGGCAAGAACCTGCCAGGGCCGCAGGGCCCGGGGCTGCACATAGGCCAAGGTCTGGTCATCCGGGGCCATGATGCCGTTTTTGGCCCCGGCCTCCACCGCCATGTTGGCCATAGTAAAGCGGGCTGCCATATCCAGGTGCCCGATGGCCTCACCCGTGAACTCCATGGCCATGTAGCGGGCGCCGTCCACCCCCAAATCGCCGATGGTGTGGAGAATCAGGTCCTTGCCCGTCACCCAGGGGCCCGGCTTCCCCTGGTAGACCAAGCGGATGCTCTCCGGCACCCGGAACCAGCACTCCCCGGTAATCATGGCCGCGGCCAAATCCGTGGAACCCACCCCGGTGGCAAAGGCCCCCAGCGCGCCATAGGTGCAGGTGTGGCTGTCGGCGCCGATGACCAGATCCCCCGGAACCACAATGCCCTTCTCCGGCAGCAGGGCGTGCTCCACCCCCATGTCGCCGCCCTCATAGTGATGGGCAAGACCCTGCTCCCGGGCGAACTCCCGCAGCATCTGACACTGAATGGCTGAAGGAATATCCTTGTTGGGGGCGAAATGATCGGCCACCAGCACCACCCGCTCCGGGTCAAACACCCGCCTGGCCCCGGACTCCCGAAACTCCCGGATGGCCAAGGGCGCGGTGATGTCATTGCCCAGAGCAATATCCACCTTGGCCAGAATCAGCTCCCCGGGCTCCACATATTCCCTGCCGCAATGCGCGGCCAGAATCTTCTGGGTGATAGTCTGCGCTTTGGACACGAGTATCTCCTGGAAGTGGTTGTGGGGAGGGGGCCAGGGGTTGCAAACCCCTGCCCCCTCCCCACGCCCCTCCCCCAACCCCATACAGGCAAGCGTGTTGGGGAGGGGGTTTGGGGGAGGGGCAGGGACCTCAGGTCCCTGCCCCTCCCCCAACAATCCCTTACAGCTCCTCCGGCTTGCCCCGGCGGGGACCGCCGGCTTTGAGGAAGTGGAGACGGTTCAGGCCGTTGACAAAGGCCCGGGCGCTGGCCGTGACCACGTCCGGGTCCACGCCTTGGCCGGTGACCACATGTCCTTCCGAGACCTCGCCCAGGGCGTCGGTGCCCCCGGTGATGGAGCTCACTGAAAACTTGAGCAGCCTGCAGTTGGAGCCGGCCAGATGGGTGATGGCCCGGTAGGTGGCGTCAATGGGGCCGTCCCCGAAGGTGGAATACGGTCCCTGAACCACCCCGCCGATTTCCATCTTCACGTTGGCCGAAGGCTTCACCGTGTTGCCGCTGAGCACCACCAGCTCCAGGAGCTTGAAGTGCTCGGGCACCGACTTGTAAATAACTTCGGTCTCCACCAGGCTGACCAGGTCCTCGTCAAACACATGTTTTTTCTTGTCCGCCAGGTCCTTGAAACGGGCGAACACCCGGTTGAGCTCCTCGTCGCCGAGGTAGAAGCCCATGTCCTGGAGCTTCTTCTGGAAGGCGTGGCGGCCCGAGAGTTTGCCCAGGGGCAGGGAGCTCTTCTTGATGCCCACCGCAGTGGGGGTCATGATTTCGTAGGTGCTGGCCTCCTTGAGCACCCCGTCCTGGTGGATGCCCGACTCATGGGCAAAGGCGTTGGCCCCCACGATGGCCTTGTTGGGCTGCACTATCACCCCGGTGAGTTTGCTTACCAGCCGGCTGGTGGGGTAGATGTACTGGGTCACCACCTCGGTGTAGAAGTCAAACAGATCCTTGCGGGTGGCCAGGGCCATGACGATTTCCTCCAGGGAGGCGTTGCCGGCCCGCTCGCCGATGCCGTTGATGGTGCACTCCGCCTGGCGGGCGCCGTTGACGATGGCCGAGAGCGTATTGGCCACCGCCAGCCCCAGGTCGTTGTGGCAGTGCACGGAGATCACCGCCTTGTGGATGTTGGGGATGTTCTCCACCAGGTACTTGATTTTGGCCCCGAACTCATGGGGGATGGTATAGCCCACGGTGTCGGGGAAATTCACCGTGGTGGCCCCGGCGTCAATCACCGCGGTAAACACCTGGGCCACATAGTCCAGGTCGCTGCGGCCGGCGTCCATGGCCGAAAACTCCACATTGGAGCAGTACTTGGCGGCATGCTTCACCGCGGCTACGGCCTGCTCCAGCACCTCCTCCCGGGTCTTTTTGAGCTGGTATTTCAGGTGAATGTCCGAGGTAGAGATGAAGGTGTGGATGCGGGGCTGGCTGGCCTCCTTCAGGGCCTCCCAGGCCGCGTCAATGTCTTTGAAGTGGGCCCGGGCCAAGGCGGCGATCTGGACTCCTCGGATCTCCCGGGCAATGGCCCGGACGGCCTCAAAGTCGCCTCTGGAGGAGAAAGGAAACCCGGCCTCAATGACATCCACGTTCAGGAGCTCCAACTGGCGGGCAATCTGGAGTTTTTCGTCCACGTTCAGGGACGCGCCGGGCGTCTGCTCCCCGTCTCTCAAAGTGGTGTCAAAAATGATGATTTTCTCCGGCATGGGTCGCCACCTCCTCAAATGTCACAACCATGACCGCCGCAGGGCCACAGCCGCAGATGGTATTTTGTAACACTTTTTATACGGAAATAGAAAGGACGATTACAGGAGCCTGCCGCCGGAGCAGGCTAATAGAAGGGCCAGGGAAAGGCGCCGGGCCTGACCGAAGGGAAGATACCGGTCTGTCTGCGAACTCCGGTTGTTCATGGGGAATATTCTCAGGCAATGTAGTAGTTAATTTTCTCCACTTTTGGGAGAAAAAGCAAGGGAAAAATTATCGCCGGGGGGCGGGAGCGCCGGGAACGGTCCTGCGTGGCCGGAGGGCGCGGCGGCGAGGCAGACGGGACATGGGACCCGCGGCTCCTTCAGGTTATGCCTCAGCGTTACCTTCACCCCGTAATCTTCTCAACTCCTGGAGCACCGGCCAGTCGGAGAAGGCAAACCACAAAAATACCAGGAAGCCCACCAGGGGGATAATCCAGGCAAAGGCCAGGCCCCGGGGAAAGCCGGTCTTGGCAAAAATGGTCCACCAGGCAAAAACCGAAACCCCGACGAGAATCAGGACCAACAAAGGCATTAAAGGGGTCATGACGGTGCTTGCGCCTCCTTACTGTTATGGTTGCATCAGGGTTACGTGACCTTGGGGGCGGTCTCCTCCTGCTCGGTCCGGCGCTTCTGCCGGAGATACACCAGGGTGCTGACCGGGCCCGAGGCCACATAGCCACACATCAGGAGGAAGCCCATAATCTCCGGCAAGGTGGCCACCACCACAAAGAGAAGCACCAGAATCACCAGGGTCTGAAAGGGATGGCGCCGGAAAAGCTCCACCTTCTTGAAGCTGACGTACTTGATGTTGCTTACCATCAGAAAGGAAAGGAGATAAATCATCACCAGGATGTAGAGGTACTTTTCCGGGGCCCATTCCCCGATGGCGTAGTGAAAGAGGATGGAGGTGGCAATCATGGTGGCTGCCGCGGGGATGGGCAGACCGTTGAAATACCGGGGGTCGTGGGAGCCGGTTTGCACATTGAAGCGGGCCAGCCTCAGGGCCCCGCAGACCACGAACAGGAAGGCGGCCACCCAGCCGAACTGCTTGAAGGGCTTCAGGGCCCAGAGATACACCAGCACCGCCGGGGCTACCCCGAAGGCTACCAGGTCGGCCAGGGAGTCGTACTGCATCCCGAAACTGGTGGCGCTGCGGGTCATGCGGGCGATTCTGCCGTCCAGGCCATCCAGCAGCAAGGACACCACAATGGCCACCGCGGCGGCCTGGAATTTGCCGTTGATGGCGGCCACAATGGCGTAGAACCCGGCAAACAGGCTGCCCGTGGTGAGCAGATTGGGCAGCAGATAAACGCCCCGGAACTTGCGCCGGTCCTTCTTTCTGCGCTTCCTCTTGAAACCCATGGCCGGTAACCTTTAATTTCTTAATGCCGCAAGCCAGTCCCCCCTTTGGACCGTCGGCGGCCAGAATTATAAATCAGCCGAGCCCCTCAAGGCTTCCCCCTCTGGCCACCTCGCCATGACGCTCACCCCGGCTTTAACCCGGTCGCCTCTTTTCACTGTAATTTGACAACCGGGGGGCAGATAAACATCCACCCGGGAGCCGAAGCAGATTATCCCCAGACGCTCCCCTTTGGCCAGACGGTCCCCGGGCTGGCGGAAGGGAATGATGCGCCGGGCCAGGACACCGGCGATCTGCACCACCAGCACGGGCTGGCCGTGGTCCGTGGCCAGCAGGGTGGCCTGCTGCTCGTTGGCCGCTTCGGCCTCCTCCCGGAAGGCCGCCAGAAAGCGGCCGTTTTTGTGCTCCGCTGCCTGTACCAGCCCGGCCACGGGAGAGCGGTTAACATGCACGTCAAACACATTCATGAAGATGGCCACCCGTCGGGCCGGGCCGCGCAGAAACCGGTCCTCCTGAACCTCGTCCACCCGGATTACCCTGCCGTCTGCCGGAGAGACCAATACAGCCGGGTCAGTGGGCCCGTTTCTTTCGGGATCCCGGAAAAAATACAGGAAAAACAGGGCGGCCAGCCCGGCCAGCACTGCCAGCCACTCCCAGCCCAAAAGCCAAGCCAGCACTCCCCCCGCCCCGCTGGCCGCGATAAACGGGTAACCGGGCTTGGCAATATATCCCTGACTCGGTTTGCCGTGGCGGTTCATAAAGATTTGCTGTTCACCATAAAGGTTTCTGCCGCAGTCTGCAAGTGAAAACGTGAAAAGGCGAAAAGGACCTGCCTTTTCGCCTTGGGGGCCTTTCCCTCTGAGGCCAGGGTGTTATCTTTTCAGCCACCCCATCATGCTCCGGAGCTTCCGCCCCACTTCCTCAATGGGGTGCTCCGCCTCTTTGCGACGCAGGGCGTTGAACACCGGCCGGTTGGCTTGGTTTTCCAAAATCCACTCCCGGGCGAATTCGCCGGTCTGCACCTCCTTGAGAATGCGGCGCATTTCCTGGCGGGTCTCTGCTGTGATGATGCGTTTGCCCCGAGTGTAGTCGCCGTATTCCGCGGTGTCGGACACCGAGTAGCGCATAAAGCTGATGCCGCCCTGGTAGAACAGGTCCACGATGAGCTTGAGTTCGTGCAGGCACTCAAAATAGGCAATCTCCGGGGCGTAGCCCGCCTCCACCAGGGTCTCGTAGCCGGCCTTCACCAGTTCGGAGACCCCCCCGCACAGCACGCACTGTTCGCCGAACAGGTCGGTTTCCGTCTCCTCCTTGAAGGTGGTCTCCAGCACCCCGGCCCGGGTGGCGCCGATGCCCTTGGCGTAGGCCAGCGCGGTTTGCAGGGCCTGGCCGGAGGCATCCTGGTGGACTGCCACCAGGGCCGGCACCCCTGCTCCTTTCTCGTATTCGCTACGCACCAGGTGCCCGGGGCCTTTGGGGGCCACCATGACCACGTCCACCTGAGGTTCCGGCACAATCTGGCCGTAGTGGATATTGAAGCCGTGGGAAAACAGCAGGGTCTTGCCGGCCCCCATGTGAGGCTTAAGCTCCTTTTCGTAGAGCGCGGCCTGCACATGATCCTGGGTGAGAATCTGCACCACCTGGGCCTGGGCCGCAGCCTCGGAAGCCGACACCGGCTGAAACCCGTACTTCGCTGCGGCCTCGTAGTTGGGGGTGCCAGGCATCTCGGCCACCACCACGTCCACGCCGCTGTCCCGCAGGTTCAGCGCCTGAGCGTGCCCCTGGGAGCCGAACCCGATGATGGCCACCTTTTTTCCCGACAAAACCCTCAAATCTGCATCGGCGTCATAAAAGATCTTCATCATTGCCCCTCTCGGAGAAATTAAATTGAAACCTCATTTCATGGCTTCAATGGTCTTTTTCAGCCTCAGAAGGCCCGGGTGGCCAGGAGAAAGCTTAAGCCCTTCCCTGACATAAGTCGCGGCCATCTCCCGGTTGCCCATCTCAAGCATTAACTGTGCCAATCTGAGCTTCTTTGCCACCACATGCTTGATGACATCCTTTTCTGTCAAGTCCATTTTTACCGGTTCATACGTCTCCAGGCTGTCCATCACCAGGTCATAATACCGGTCAAATTTGGCCGCAGGGGCAGCATATTGTAAATTGTGATCCACCTTGTTCTCCAGCAGGTCAATGGACAGAAACTTCAATCCCCGGAAGCTGAAGCTTCTTTGCACCGCCGGCTGGCCGAAGAATTCGATTTTTTTGATATTGGTGTTAAAGCCCAACTTTTTCTCAATCCTTTGCAACACGTCGATCAACTCATCCCTGCTGGAGTAAGTCACTGCAGTGGTCAGAACCCGCAGGCTCACGTCCTCAAACAAAAAGCCCACCTTGCCCCGGGGATCTTGGGGATACTCTTTTATTTTCCAGCCCGCCGGAGGGACAATTCTGAAAAACCCCTTGGGATCCACGTAAGCCTTTTTGGCAAGTCTTTCAGCAAGGACTTTTTGGGATGAAACAAACAAAAAAATAAATAAAAAAAGAGTGTTAAACAAACAGATG
>JAFDHU010000112.1 GCA_019308625.1 Deltaproteobacteria bacterium | reverse complement strand
GGCCAGCCCCAGCTTGTCCTGATCCGCCTTGGTTTGGGGCTCAATGGCGATGTCAATCACCGGCTGGGGAATCCACAGGGCCTCCAGCACCACGGGGTTGCGGTCGTCCGCCAGGGTGTCGCCGGTGGTGGTGTTCTTCAGGCCCACCGCGGCCACAATATCCCCGGCGTAGGCGGCCGCAATCTCCTCCCGCTTGTTGGCGTGCATCTTCAGCAGGCGGCCGATGCGCTCCTTGACTCCCTTGCTGGCGTTCAGCACCGCGCTGCCGGAATGCAGCACCCCGGAATAGACCCGGAGAAAAGTAAGCTGCCCCACATAGGGGTCGGAAAGCAGCTTGAAGGCCAGGGCCGCCAGAGGGGCATCATCAGAGGCCGGGCGCTCCACCACCTCCCCTTTCCGATTCACCCCTTTGACCGGCGGAATGTCCAGGGGCGAAGGCAGATAATCCACCACCGCATCCAGCAGGGGCTGAATCCCTTTGTTCTTGAAGGCCGAGCCGCACAGCACCGGCACCAGCTTAAGGCTCACGGTTCCCTGACGCAGGGCCCGCCGGATGAGAGCCTCGTCCACCGGCTCATCGGCCACGTAGCGCTCCATGATTTCTTCATCCACTTCGGCCAGGGCCTCCAGCAGCAGGGCCCGCCGGGTCTCCACCAGTTCCCGGTACTCCGCCGGCACCTCGGCCACGGCATAGTTCAGCCCTTTGCTGGCGTCGTCATAGACGATGGCCTCCTGCCGGATAAGGTCAATGACGCCCTTAAGCTCCGCTTCTTCCCCCAGCGGCAGTTGCACCAGCACCGGGTTGGCGTTGAGGCGCTCCCGCATCATCCGGAGGGTGCGGAAAAGGTCGGCGCCCACCCGGTCCATCTTGTTCACGAAGGCCAGGCGAGGGACGCCGTAGCGGTCGGCTTGGCGCCACACCGTCTCGGACTGAGGTTCCACCCCGGCCACCGCGTCAAATACGGCCACCACCCCGTCCAGGACTCTGAGGGAGCGCTCCACCTCGATGGTGAAGTCCACATGGCCCGGCGTGTCAATGATGTTGATGCGGTGGTCCCGCCAGAAGCAGGTGGTGGC
Source organism: Deltaproteobacteria bacterium (assembly GCA_019308625.1). GTDB lineage: Bacteria > Desulfobacterota > Desulfobaccia > Desulfobaccales > 0-14-0-80-60-11 > DTHB01. Next base: position 6,784 of record JAFDHU010000112.1, on the reverse strand, counting down.
CGCCGAGGTGATGGTGATGCCCCGCTCCTGCTCCTGCACCATCCAGTCCATGGTGGCCTCGCCGTCATGCACTTCACCCATGCGGTGGGTGACTCCCGTATAAAAGAGCACCCGCTCCGTGGTGGTGGTCTTGCCGGCGTCAATATGGGCCATGAACCCGATGTTGCGGACCCGGCTCAAAGGGGTGGTTCTGGGCATCTCCTCTTACCAGCGATAATGGGCGAAAGCCTTGTTGGCTTCGGCCATCTTATGGGTATCTTCCCGCTTCTTGATGGCGCCCCCCCGGTGGTGGAAGGCGTCTGTGAGTTCTCCGGCCAGCTTGGCCACCATGGTCTTCTCCGGCCGGTTCTTGGCGTAACTGATGAGCCAGCGGATGGCCAGGGAAATGCGCCGGTCCGGGCGCACTTCCACCGGCACCTGATAGGTGGCCCCGCCCACCCGCCGGGATTTGACTTCCACCAGCGGCTTGACATTGTCCACGGCCTGGTGAAAGACCTTGATGGGATCCTCCTTGGTGCGCTGGGCCACCAGGTCCAGGGCGTTGTACATGATGCGCTGGGCCACGCTCTTTTTCCCCTTGCGCATCAGGCCGTTGATGAACCGGCTCACCAGCACATCGTTGTATCTCAAATCCGGCGTCACCGGCCGTTTGACTACGCCGCCTTTTCTGGGCATTTCCTACCTCAGTTTTGGGTTTCTGGTTTTTGGTTTTTAGTTTTTGGCATCACCAAATAACCACACTTTTATCCTTGCATTCGGCTTCGGCGCCTCACGCTTTTAAGCTTTTTCCCGAAAACCGAAAACCGTTTTTACTTAGGCTTTTTGGCTCCGTATTTGGACCGGCTGCGGCGGCGGTCCTGCACGCCTGCGGCGTCCAGGGTGCCGCGCACCACGTGGTAGCGCACCCCGGGCAGGTCCTTGACCCGGCCGCCCCGGATGAGCACCACCGAGTGCTCCTGGAGGTTGTGGCCCACCCCGGGAATGTAGGTGGTCACCTCAATGCCGTTGGTGAGCCGCACCCGGGCCACCTTGCGCAGGGCCGAGTTGGGCTTTTTCGGAGTGGTGGTGTACACCCGCACGCACACCCCCCGCTTCTGGGGGCAGCCCTGCAGGGCCGGGGAGGCCGTACGCTTGGTCACTTTCTTGCGGCCTTTGCGCACCAGTTGATTGATCGTCGGCATAATCTCTCCTGCCAGCTTTGTCAGGGGCACCAAAAATTATTGTATTTAAAGGTTTCCCCTGGGCTTGTCAAGGGTTTTTATGGGGCCTCCGCCTCCAACGGCGGTTCGGGCTCCATCACTTCCTCCGGCGGCGGCAGGGGTTTTTCCTCTTCATCCGCCAAGGCAATCTCCAGGTTCCGATACACCGGCAGGCCGGTGCCCGCCGGGATGAGGCGGCCCATGATGACGTTTTCCGCCAGCACCTTGGTGGTCTCCTGGAAGGAGGCCGCGGAGATCCAACTCTCCGTGGTCAGGGAGGCCTTGGTGATGCCCAACAGCAAGGGCTCGGCGGTGGCCGGCCGCTTGCCTTCAGCCATGATCTTTTCGTTCTTTTCCTCAAAGACCCACTTTTCCACCTGCTCGCCGATGAGGAAGTCTGTATCCCCGGGGTCCACCACCTTTACCCGCCGCAGCATCTGGCGCACGATCACTTCAATGTGCTTGTCGTTGATTTTGACGCCTTGCAGGCGGTAAACCTCCTGCACCTCATCCACCAGGTAGCGGGCCAAGTCTTTCAAGCCCTTGATGGTCAGGATATCGTGGGGGTTGGCCGAGCCGTCCATCAGGGGATCGCCGGCCTTGACATAGTCGCCGTCCTGAACGGCCACGTGCTTGCCCCGGGGGATAAGATATTCCTTGGGCTTGCCCACTTCCGGCCGGATGATGATTTTGCGCTTGCCCTTGATGTGCTTGCCGGATTCCACCACGCCGCTGATTTCGCTGATGATGGCGGTCTCCTTGGGCTTGCGCACCTCAAAGAGCTCGGCCACTCGGGGCAGACCGCCGGTGATATCCTTAGTCTTCATGGTCTCCCGGGGGATTTTGGCGATGACGTCGCCCGGATAGACCCGGTCCCCTTCGTTGACCATGAGGATGGCCCCTACCGGCATGAAGTAGCGGGCTTGGGCCACCGAGCCGGGCAGCCGGGCCGTCTGGCCGGCGTCATCCTTGACCGAAATGCGGGGCCTGAGATCCGGGTCCTTGCTTTCAACGATGATGCGGGAGGATTTGCCGGTCACCGGGTCCAGGCGCTCCTGCATGGTGGTTTCCAAGATGTCCCCGAACTTGATGGTGCCGCCCACCTCCGTGAGGATAGGCGTGGTGAAGGGATCCCACTCGGCCAGTACCGTGCCCGGCTTCACCTCCTCGCCCTCCCGCACCTTGATGTGGGCGCCGTAAGGCAGTTTGGGGAAGCGCTCCCGCTCAATGCCCTTCTCGCTGACGATGACCAAGTCCGCCTGGCGGGAAAGGTTTACTAATTCGCCGTGGCGGTCCTCCACGAACTTGGGATTCTCAAAGTGCACCCGTCCGGCCACCCGGGCCACGTGACGGCTTTGCTCGGCCCGCCGGGAGGCGGTGCCGCCGATGTGGAAGGTGCGCATGGTAAGCTGGGTGCCGGGCTCCCCAATGGACTGGGCCGCCAAAATACCGATGGCCTCGCCGATGTTCACCTGGGTGCCGTGGGCCAAGTCCCGACCGTAGCATTTGGCGCACACCCCCCACTTGGTCTGGCAGGTGAGCACCGAGCGGATCCAGACCTTCTCAATGCCGGCGTTGTCAATGCGCTCCGCCGCCTCTTCGTCAATCTCCTCGTTGGCCCGGACAATCACCTCGCCGGTGTGAGGGTCCAGGATGTCTTCCAGGGCGGTGCGGCCCAGTACCCGGTCTGCCACCCGTTCAATAATTTCGCCGCCTTCCATCAGGGGCGTGACGTAGATGCCGTCAATGGTGCCGCAGTCCAGCTCATTGATGACCGCATCCTGGGCCACGTCCACCAGACGCCGGGTCAGATACCCGGAGTTGGCGGTCTTCAGGGCGGTGTCCGCCAGGCCCTTGCGGGCGCCGTGGGTGGAGATGAAGTACTGCAGCACCGTCAGGCCTTCCCGGAAGTTGGCGGTAATGGGCGTCTCAATAATTTCCCCGGAGGGCTTGGCCATCAGACCCCGCATGCCCGCCAACTGCCGCATCTGGTCCTTGCTGCCCCGGGCCCCGGAGTCGGCCATCATGTAGATGGGATTGAAGCTGGTCACCTCTTCCTGGCGCACCAGGGTCCGGCCGGGGTTTTCCGGGTCCGGCTCCTCCACGGTGATCACCTCCCGGGCGATTTCCTCCATCATGCGGGCGGCGACTTCATCGGTGGCCTTGGCCCAGATATCCACTACCTTGTTGTATTTTTCGCCCTCGGTGATGATGCCTTCCTGGTACTGCTCCTCCACCTGGGCCACTTCCGCCTTGGCCGCGTTCAGAATCTCCTGTTTCTGGGCGGGTATGACCATGTCCTGCATGGCAATGGAAATCCCCGCCTTGGTAGCATAGTAGTAGCCCAGATTCTTCAGGCGGTCGGCCAGGAGCACGGTGGCCTTGATCCCGCACTTGCGGTAGGCGTAGGCAATGAGCTTGCGGATCTCCCGCTTGGTCATGGTGGTGTTCACCATGTCAAAGGGGATGCCTTCCGGCAGGATTTCCGCCAGCAGCACCCGACCCACTGTGGTGTTAACGATCCTGCCGTCAATGCGCACCGGAATGCGGGCCTGGAGATGCACCTGCCCCTGGTCGTAGGCCACCCGCACCTCTTCCGGGGAGGCGAAGGGAATGGGCTTCTGACCGTTCTTGGGAACCCGTTCGCCCGGGGCGAAAGGCAACTCCCGGGTCAAGTAGTAAAGCCCCAGCACGATGTCCTGGGTGGGAATGATGATGGGGTCGCCGTTGGCCGGGCTCAGGATGTTGTTGGTGGACATCATAAGGGTCCGGGCCTCAATCTGGGCCTCCAGGGACAAGGGCACATGCACCGCCATCTGGTCGCCGTCAAAGTCGGCGTTGAACGCGGTGCACACCAGGGGATGGAGCTGGATAGCCTTGCCCTCAATGAGGATGGGCTCAAAGGCCTGGATGCCCAGGCGGTGCAGGGTTGGGGCCCGGTTGAGCAGCACCGGATGCTCCCGCACCACTTCATCCAGGATGTCCCAGACCTCCGGGGTCTCCCGCTCCACCAGCTTCTTAGCCACCTTGATGGTGGTGGCGTAGCCCTTGGCCACCAGCTTGTGGAAGATGAAGGGCTTGAACAGCTCCAGGGCCATCTGCTTGGGCAGGCCGCACTGGTGCAGCCGCAGCTCGGGGCCGATGACGATGACCGAACGCCCGGAGTAGTCCACTCGCTTGCCCAGCAGGTTCTGGCGGAAGCGCCCCTGCTTGCCCTTGAGCATGTCGGAGAGGGACTTCAGCGGCCGCTTGTTGGGCCCGGTGATGGTCCGGCCTCGGCGGCCGTTCTCAAACAGCACATCCACCGCTTCCTGGAGCATGCGCTTTTCATTGCGGATGATGATGTCCGGGGCGTTGAGCTCCAGGAGGCGCTTTAGGCGGTTGTTGCGGTTGATTACCCGCCGGTACAGGTCGTTTAGGTCGCTGGTGGCGAAGCGGCCGCCGTCCAGGTGCACCAGGGGGCGCAAATCCGGCGGCAGCACGGGAATCACCTCCAGCACCATCCACTCGGGGCGCTGGCCGGATTCCCGGAAGGCGTCGATGATTTTCAGGCGCTTGCCCAGCTTCTTGCGCTTGGCGTCCGAACTGGTCTTGGCCATCTCGGCCCGCACTTCCTGGGACAGGGCCTCCAGATCCAGGGAGGCCAGCATGTCCCGCACGGCCTCGGCCCCTATGCCGGCCCGGAAGGCGTCGCCATACTCTTCCCGCAGTTGCCGGTATTTTTCTTCGGAAAGCAGCGTGCCCCGGGTGAGCGGGGTGTCACCCGGGTCAATTACCACATAGGCCTCAAAATAGAGGATTTTTTCCAGCTCTTTCAGGGTCAGGTCCAGAAGGTTGCCGATCTTGCTGGGCAGGCTTTTCAAGAACCAGATGTGCACCACCGGCGAGGCCAGCTCGATGTGGCCCATACGCTCCCGCCGCACCTTGGACTGAATCACCTCCACGCCGCATTTTTCGCAGGTGATGCCCCGGTGCTTCATGCGCTTGTATTTGCCGCAGTTGCACTCATAGTCCTTGGCCGGCCCGAAGATTTTGGCACAGAACAGCCCGTCCCGCTCCGGCTTGAAGGTGCGGTAGTTGATGGTTTCCGGCTTTTTCACCTCACCGTGGGACCAGGACCGGATCATCTCCGGCGAGGCCAGGGTCAGGCGGACCGCCTCCACCTCCAAAGGATCTTCGGGCGGGGCGAACAGGCTGTTTACGTCTTCCAATTTGACTTCTCTGGCCTTTTCCGTCATGGTCTTGCTTCCTTAATCCCCCTTGCCTTTTTTCAGGAGGTCTACATTCAGAGCCAGGCTCTTGAGCTCCCGAACCAAGACGTTGAAAGACTCCGGCAGGCCCGCCTCCAGATCGTATTCGCCTTTGAAAATCTTCTCATACATGCGGGTGCGGCCGGCGACATCATCAGATTTCACCGTGAGAAATTCCTGTAGGGTGTAAGCCGCGCCGTAGGCCTCCAGGGCCCAAACCTCCATCTCCCCCAGCCGTTGGCCGCCGAATTGGGCCTTGCCCCCCAGGGGCTGCTGGGTGACCAGGGAGTAGGGGCCGATGGAGCGGGCGTGGATTTTGTCGGCCACCAGGTGGTGCAGTTTCATCATGTACATGACCCCCACGGTCACCGGCCGGTCAAAGGGCTCGCCGGTGCGGCCGTCGCGCAGCACTGCCTGGCCGCCCACGGGCAGCCCGGCCTCCTCCAGACACCGGCAGACCTCCTCTTCCTGGGCGCCGTCAAACACCGGGGAGGCCATGTGGATGCCTTCCTGGTAGTTGGATTTCCAGATGTCCCGCAGCTCTTCGTAAGACAGGTCCTCCAGCTCCCGGGCCAGCTCCGGGTCGCCGTAAATGCGCTTCAGGCGCTCCTTGATGGCCTCCAGGGAGTAGTAGCGGTCCAGCATCTCGGCGATCTGCCGGCCCAAGGCGTGGGAGGCCCAGCCCAGGTGGGTTTCCATCACCTGGCCTACGTTCATGCGCGAGGGCACTCCCAGGGGGTTGAGCACGATGTCCACCGGGGTGCCGTCCTCAAAATAGGGCATGTCCTCCACCGGCAGGATGCGGGAGACTACTCCCTTGTTGCCGTGGCGGCCGGCCATCTTGTCGCCCACCGCCAGCTTGCGCTTCATGGCCACGAACACCTTGACCTTCTTGATGACCCCGGGAGGCAACTCATCCACCTTGCGCAGCCGGCTGAGCTTGGCCTCAAACACCATGTTCACCAAGTGAATCTGCTCCTGGTAGCGATCCAGCAGTTCATCCACCCGGTCTTCCAGGCCAGCCTCTTCAAAGCTCACATGGCGCCAGAACTCCAGGGGCCGCTTTTTCACCAGCTCCGGGGGTACCGCCGCCCCTTTGGCCAGGACCACCGTGCCTTTGCGGCGGTCTTCCAGGTCCTCGGCCACCTTCCGGCCCACCAGCAGGTCGGCCAGGCGCTGGCGATAGCTTTCGGTAATGATGGAAATCTCATCCGCCTGGTCCTTCTGGAGTTTGGCCACCGCTTCGTCCTCAATGGAGCGGCTGCGCTCGTCCTTTTCCACGCCCTTGCGGGAGAACACCCGGGCGTCAATGACCACCCCTTCAATTCCGGGCGG
>JAFDHU010000111.1:5399-7528 GCA_019308625.1 Deltaproteobacteria bacterium | reverse complement strand
TCAGCCTGTCAGCCAGAAATTTGACCTGGTGGTATTGGCCGTGGGTCTCAGCCCCGGCAGGGATAACCCCGGCCTGGCCCGGATGCTGGGTCTCAATTTGACCCCCGAAGGCTTTTTCCAATCCCTGGGCCGCGGCCGGGGCACCAGGACCGCACAGTCCGGAATTTTTCTGGCCGGCACCGCAGAAGGCCCCCGCTCCATCGGGGAGTGCATCACCCAGGCCGAGGCTGCCGCCGAAGAAGTGCATCAATATCTCAGGTCCCTGACATGAGTATCCTCCGTCCTCTGGAAATAGTCATCTGCCACGGCCCGGAATTGGCTGCTGCGGGGCTGGATCCCCACGAATTTGCTCTGTCCGTGGCCGGTTTTCCCAAATGTCGGGTGCTGCTCCTGGACCCGGCGTTGCCCGAGGCAGAGCAGGAGGACCGGCTGCGCCGCTTTTTAGGGAAAGGCCACCAGCGCCCCTTGGTGCTGGCCAGCACCGACCCGGAGCGCCGCGCTGCCACTACCCTGCGGATTCTCCGCCGCAGGCTGCAATGCAATCCGGAGCGCATGGCCGTGGTGGATTTGCAGGCCGGGCTGGAGCAGCCGGACAAAAAAAGCCGGCGGCTGAAAGCCATGGAGCTTATCCGCCTGGCCGCGGCTCACATCACCCGGGCCCTGCCCATTCTGCCGGTGGAGGTCCCGGTGAACACCCGGATCCTGGTCTGGGGCGATTCCTTCGCCGCTTTAAAGGCGGCCCAGGGATTGGCGGCCTCAGGGTATGGCGTGCTACTGGCCGCCCCCTGCCGGGAAATCCATCCCCTGGACCCAGGGGGCCCGCATCTTAAAGAGACGCCCGAATCATCGAGGTCGCTTGTCCAGGAAATCCGGAGCACGTCCGGGATTGAGGTGTTGACTGAAGCCGAGATTCTGGAGGTGACAGGGGTGGCTGGCAACTTCAGCGTGCGCCTGGCCCTGCCGGATGGACCTCGCCAGGAGACCGTGGGCGCGGTGATTCTGGCTCCGGAGCTGGAATTGCTGCCTGATCCGCAGGTCTTGGGAGCCGCCTCCCCTCCGGGACTGGTTTCCCAAAGCACCCTGGAAAACTGGCTGGAGGCAGGAGAACTGCCGGGCTTGGGTCCTGATGCAGAAGGTGCTGTGGTGTTCCTGGCAGGGTTTTCCCCCACCAGCAGCCCCCTGGCCCTGAGGCGGGCTGTGAGGGCCGCCTCCCACCTCCTTTCCCGGGAGCACCTGCGGATTTATCTCATCCTGGGACAAGCCCGGGTGGCGGCGCCAGGCCTGGAGCGGGCCCTGGAAGAGGCTCAGGAAAAGGGCCTCATCGTCTTTAAACTTACTGAGAGGCCAAAAATTGAGGCCACTGGGAAGCCGCGGCTGAGCGTAAGTTTTGTGGAGCCCATCCTGCACCTGCCTGTGCACCTGAATGTCTCCTATGTGGTCTGCGAAGAGCTGTACCGGGCTGCTCCTCACAATGCCCGTCTGGCCGAAATCCTGAAGATTCCCCTGTCGCCTGGCGGATTTCTGCAGGAAGACAACGTCCACCATCTGCCGGTTACCACCTTGAGGCGGGGCGTCTTGGTGGCCGGGCCGGGCCGGGGGGTCATGGAGCTGGCCCAAGCCGAATGGGATGCCGAGGCCGTGGTGGAGGAAGTGGAAAAGCTTCTGGGCCGGGGTACGGCCATCATTCCCCAGGGCCGGGCCGTGGTGGACCGCGGCCGTTGCACCCTGTGCCTGACCTGCTATCGCGTCTGCCCTCATCAGGCCATCACCTATGACAACCGGGCCATCATTCAGGAAATTGCCTGCCAGGGCTGCGGTCTGTGCGCCAGCGAGTGTCCTCAGGAAGCCATCCAGATACGAAATTATACCGACGAGCAGGTGGAGGGCCTTTTTGCCTCCTTTGACCCCCAGTTATCCCCCCGCATTGTGGCCTTTCTCTGCCAGAATTCCGCCTGGGAGGCCTATCAGGCGGCCCTCAAGCTGAAACATGCCATCCTTCCCCCGGGGTTCACCGCTATCCGGATGCCCTGTGCCGGCAAAATTGACGCTGATTACCTGCTGCGGGCGGTGGTCTATGGGGCCCGGGGAGTGCTGGTATTGGCCTGTCATCCCGACAACTGCAAGTCCCA
>JAFDHU010000111.1:0-5379 GCA_019308625.1 Deltaproteobacteria bacterium | reverse complement strand
CCGCAGCGCCTGCTTTTCCGCACTCTGGCGGCCAATACCCCGGAGGACTTTCTGGCGGCCGTGGCCGCAATGGAAAGTCGCCTGGCGACGGAGACTGCCGGCCCCAAATCCGTCCTCAGATAGGGCCTTTCCTCTCTATCTCCCGATTGCGCTTTACTTTCTTAGTGATTATGTTAATGGCGACAGAACCTGCAAGGTCGCTTCTTTTACTGCGCCGCGGCCAAGGCCGGGGGACTTCATCCCGGCGAGAAAGGAGGTCCTGATGCGAGCCCAGTGCTTGGTAGAGGAAGTGGAAGGGCGCGAACTGGATTCCTATGATCTGATCACGGTTTTGGGCCTCTTGAAAGAACACGACTGGAAGAGCGTCTGGCGGCGTTACAGCCCGGGCGGCGCCATGGACGGCAAGCTGAATTTCCTCCTCAACCTGGAAAGCTATTACGTGGAGATGACCGTGGAGAGCCTGGCCTCTCTGGCCCTGTCACCCAAGTATCAGGCCAGCCCCCACCTCATGCAGGCCCTTATCCGCCGCCTGCTGTGCGGCCACCGGCACGGCCTGATTCTGGAAAAACTGCGGAGTTACGGGGTTCCCATTGAAGACGAAAACCAGATAAATCTCTCCTGTTCCATAGGCACCATCGGGGTGGACCTGATGGTGAACCGCCACCCTCAGGCGCCGGAATACCGCTTCCGAAAATTCGGCACCACCCGGGTGGAACAGGAGGAACAGCGCCCCCTGGACCATTATGACGTGGTGTCCATCCTGTATTTGGCCCAGCAGAACTTGACCGAGCGCATCATCAACCGGTACGTGCCCCAGGAACTCTTGAACGAAGGCACTGAGGAGGAACAGGTAGTCAAATTCCCCAGCCGGGCCGGGGACTACCGGGTGGAATTCTTCTTTACTCGCATCAAAAATGATGTGGCCCGCAAGGTGCCGGAACGAGGCAATGTCTCCGCCGCCACCATGCATCAGGTGCTCCGGCGGATTTTTGCCGGTCATGCCCCACACCTGGTGGCCCAAGAACTCACCGACAAAGGCATTATCATCACCCAGGAGGAAGTGGAGCGGCAATTCACCCTGGCCCGCATTTTGAATGATAATTTTATCAGCATCAATTTTCAGCGGGGTTGATGGCCGGCGGGGATAAAAAAATGACAGCAGGCTGAGAAGGCGGCCGGACAGCGGGCCCAGGCAGGGGCGACGCCAGCGTCGCCCCTTTTGCCTGGGAGGCCGGCTTAGGATACGATGGTTACAGCCAGACCCCGGGAGTTGTGCACCACCTTGTTGGTCACCGAGCCCAACATCAGGGACCTGGCAGCTCCCAGCCCCCGACGGCCCAGGACGATGGTGTCGCAACCGTGGGCCTCGGCTTCTGTCACCAGGTCTTCGGCCACGTCATAGTATTTGGGCTTAAACAGGGTGCTGATTCTCTCCGGCGGTATGCCGGCCGCGGTCAGTTGAGATTTGGCTTTGTCCACCAGACCCTGCCATTGTCTTTCCTGTTCCGCCTGCCAGTTGGCCTTGAGGCGTTCCCTGGCCTGGCGTTCCCTCTCGTTCAGGATATGGCCGTCATCCCAAAAGGCCGGCGGCAGACCGGAGAGAATGTGGGCCAGGATGATTTCCACCTCCGGCGTCCGGCCCAAAGTGCGGGCGACATATTCCACGGCGTGCCAGGCACCTTCTGAACTGTCCAACGCAATCATCACTTTTTGAGCCATAGTCGCCTCCTTTTTCCCGCTGCACGGCAATGAATTGCCGCCTCCCGCGGATGGCCTCCTTAAATATAAGGCGGGAAAGCTACCCCGGCAATGTCTAAAAGCCAAGGTTGGAAGGGATAAGGGGCCAGCTCAGTGTAATCCGGCTTGCGGCTGCCCGGACCGGAGTCGCCGTCTCCCGGCGGCTTTTCCTTTACAAATACAAATTCCTTGCCAACCCGAGGGTGGCAACTTAGAATCACCGGAGGGTGATATATGTACAACCAGCGGGATTTTCTGGCCCACCTGCAGGAGCTGGGCACAGTCGAGCGCATCCTGGCCTGCATTGAGTTCTCCAAGGCCTTGGTGACCGCCTATGACATGGAGACGCTCCTCCGGGCGGTATTGGAACGCATCAGCCTCCTCATTCCGGCCAGAAACTGGTCCCTCCTGCTGCGGGATCAAAAAACCGACGAACTTTATTTCGCTGTGACAGTGGGGTTGGACCTGGAGGCCCTGCAATCTATCCGCCTGAAGGTGGGGGAGGGCATCGCCGGCGTGGTGGCCCAAACCGGGGAACCGGCCTTTATCGCCGACGCCCAAAACGATCCCCGCTTCAGCCCCAAGGTGGACGAGCTCACTGGGTTTGCCACCCGCTCCATCATCGCTTTGCCGTTGCACGTGCGGGGCCAAGTGGTGGGGGTCTTTGAAGTGGTGAACGTGGAGAATGAGGAGTTTTTCCGGGAGAAATACCTGCCCCTGCTTCATATTCTGGCCGACTACGTGGCCATCGCGGTGGACAATGTCCGCAATTTACAGCAGCTTCAGGCCCGCACCTTCATTGATGAAGTCACCGGCTTTTATAATGCCCGTTACCTGGGGATTAAACTGGATCAGTTTATCCGGGACATCCTGAATCACGGCGGCGAACTGTCCGTGGTGTTTCTGGATTTGGACGATTTCAAGGCCATTGTTGACTCCCAGGGACATCTCCGGGGCAGCAAGGTCCTCTCGGAGGTAGCCCGGGTGATATCTTCGGTTTTGGATCCCGACGACAGCCTGGTGCGCTACGGCGGAGATGAATTCGTCATTCTGCTCCCGGGCCGAAGCCAGGCCCAGGCCCTGGAGCTGGTCCGGCGCCTGCGCCGGACTTTGAACCGCACCCGGTTCCTGGCGGAAGAAGGGGTGAATGCTCAACTAACCGCCAGCTACGGCATCGCCACCATGCCCCAAGACGCCACTGACAGGGAATCCCTTCTGCTTATCGCCGACCGGGCCATGTTCCGGGGCAAAGGGAAGGGCAAGGACTGCATCATGGTGGGAGAGGCCTTGATTCCGGTACCGGATGCTTGACAGGCAGAAGAGAGCCGGAAGGAAAAGGCCCGGCCCCTGAGACGGGCAACGCTCTTGGGAAGAAAAAAGCAGCCCCACAAAGGCGCGCCAGGAGAAAACCGTGAAGAAATTCTTGTGCCTACTGTTGGTATTGGGTTTGCTGGGGTGCGCTAACGGCAATCAGACCGCCGGCAAAGGGAGGCAGGCCCAGACTTTTATGGAGCAGGGCCTCACCCAGATGCAGCAGCGACACTATGATGCGGCCATCGCCAGTTTCGGCCAGGCCGCGGCCTTGCAACCCCAAAGTGCGGTGGCCCACAACCTGCTGGGCATGGCCTACCGGTTCAAATACAACCAGGTGCGGAGCCAGGAGCTCAAAGACAAGGAAATCGCCGCGTTCCAAAAGGCCGTGGAGGCAGACCCCAACTACTGGGTGGCCCTGATCAATCTGGGTGTGAGCTACTACTTCATCGGAGAAAAAGCCAAGGCCGCCCCTCTCTTCCGCCGGGCCTTGGAGCTGAACCCCAACCACCCGGAAAAGGAGCAAATTCTGACATTGATTGCCGAAGGGGAGAAGCAGTGACTAGGCAGACTTCGGTCTTGCTGCTGACAGCGGCCCTGCTGGCTTTCTTCCTCACCGTCGGGGCCGGGGACGTACCGCCTACCGGGGAGGACCTGGTGCAGCGCTTGGGGTGTCTGGGCTGCCATTCCCTTCAAGGCCAAGGCGGCGACAAGGGGCCGGCTTGGGATGGGCTGGGAGCCCGCCTGACTCCCGAAGCCATCCGGCGCCAGATTTTGACGCCCCGGGGCCGAATGCCCAGCTTCGCCCAGATAAAACCCCAGGAGCTGAAGGCCCTGGTCACCTATCTCTCCGGCCTGAAATAGGTGGCACGGAAAGCTGAAGGCGGGTGTCTGAGGTGAACGAGGCCGCTCCGGCCGTCAACCCTTAAGTTCTCAGCCCCTCTTTCCGGCCATGAAGGCGGGCTGAGCTCTGGTGCCGGCTCCCCAAAGGGCATTGGTCCTGCCCCGGCTTCAACCTTTTGGTTTATTTTAAGGAGGGGAGGGGTGCCGCCTTAGGCTTTTGGGTCAGGCGCGGGCACTACCCTTCGAAATTTTCTCAATGAATTGGCAAACTTCTCCGGTTAACCCGGCCCGACTGCTGCTTCTTGCGGCGGTCCTGAGCTTGGCCTGCGGCACGGCCTTGGCTGAAAAGGTGGTGGAGTCCCAGGGCATCCGCTTCCGCCTCATCCCCGGGGGCCGCTATACCCTGGGCAGCCCGCTCACCGAAAGCGGCCGCTATGCCGACGAGCCTCTTCCCCACCAGGTCGCCCTGAAACCCTTCTATATTTCAGAGACGGAAATCACCAATGCCCAGTACCAGCGCTTTGTCCAGGCCACCGGGCACCGTCCTCCCTTGTACTGGCGGGACCAAAACCTGAACGCCCCGGAGCAACCGGTGGTAGGGGTTACCTGGTTTGACGCCGTGGCTTTTGCCGACTGGCTGACCCAAACCACCGGCATTCCCCACCGCCTGCCCTATGAAAGGGAATGGGAGGCAGCGGCTCGGGGGGGCCTGGAAGGGCAACCCTTTCCCTGGGGCCGGGAGGCCCCCCATGCCGGTGGACTTTACCGGGCCAATTACTACCCCAACGATTTTGACGATGACGGCTTCCGCCTCACGGCGCCGGTGGGCTCCTTCCCGCCCAACGGCTTCGGCCTCTTTGACATGGCGGGCAATGTTGCGGAATGGTGTCTGGATCGCTTTTTCAAAGTTGCCCGCCGCGGCCCTTACACCAATCCGGAGGCTCGGGTGCTTAAAGGGGGTTCCTGGTATTCCCGGGCTCGGGACCTGCGTTGCGCCGCCCGGCGCTTTGCTGCTCCCCAAAACGCTGACGGTTTTATTGGCTTTCGGGTGGTGCGGGAGTGTAACTAAAATATCTACCTTGTTCATATATATACATAAATAGGTTCAAGACCAATTCCTCCTAAGCTTTGGCGGAAATCATATCTTTAGTGATAGATTAATCTTTAGTATCAGTAAGTTATAAACATCTACTATTCCTCCCGGCCAGCCGAATCCACCCGGCAAATTCTATCTGATTTTTGAGATTAGACCCCAATTGAGACATTTCTGGCCCCAAGTATCTTCATAATTTCGCTTGACATAAACAATATTTTGTATAAATTGAAGCCAAAGCAGCTGCGTAGGGCCAACCAGAAAAAAATTCAAAAGGAGTCTTTCATGGCCGAGTTAGAAAAGTTTACCGTGGATGAGGCGGCGCAGGAGGTGCTCAAGAAGGCCCAGGCGGAGGGCATTGAGACCATCTTTGATCGCGCTGAGAAGATGAAGCC
>JAFDHU010000110.1:4109-9682 GCA_019308625.1 Deltaproteobacteria bacterium | reverse complement strand
CGTGGCCCGGGAGTGGCGCACCGAGGTTTTGCTCACCCGGAATTATCTGGCCCGGAGCCAGGCCAGTCTCCTGGCCGAGGGTGGGGTTTACTATGCCGTGGGCAAGCTGGTGGAAGCCAGCATGTTGGAGCGGCGGCGACGCTTTCCGGGGCTCGCCGAGGAGGCCCCCCCGGATCCAGTCATGAACTGCGCCTGCCGGAGGGCGTGGTGACCGTAACCCTCACCGACGAATCGGGGAAGGTCAATATCAACCGGGCTACGGAACCCATGCTGTTCAACCTGCTCACCACCTTGGATTATGACGACCAAACTGCCCGGGCCGCGGTGGACGCCATTCTGGACTGGCGCGACCGGGACAGCATCACCCGGCCCTTCGGCGCCGAGAGCGACTATTACCAAGGGTTGAACCCGCCTTATGCGGCCAAGGACGGCCCCCTGGACACGGTGGAGGAGCTGGGCTGGATCCGGGGGCTCAACGGCCCGGGCTTTTTCCGGCTGAAAAAGCTTTTTACCGTGCAGCGCACCGGCCGCGGCGTCAACATCAATGCCGCGCCGCTGGAGGTGCTGAGGGCTCTGGGGCTGACGGCCGAGCAGGCCCAAGCCGTTATTCAGGCCAGAGCCCTGGCTCCCATCCGCAACCGCCGGGAACTGATGAACCTTTTGGGGGTCACCTCCCTGCGGGGGCTCAACGCCCGGGTGAGCTTCCGGTCGTCACGATTTTTTGAAATCGTCTCCACAGGTGTGGTAGGCTATGGTGCCAAAAGAGCCCGCCACACCGTCAAGGCCATTGTCCGCATCAACGTCAACCGGCCCCTTCCCTGGGACTTCGTGTACTGGGCCGACGATTATGCGGGATAGCGTCGGCAAGGGCAGAACTATATGGAAAGCCGGAAATTGCGCAAAAAGTGGAGCCAACTCAGCACCGAAGTGATGGCCGGGGCCGGGAGTCTGGGGGCCTACTGGGATCGGACTCACCTGGTGCTGGTGCACGTGCAGAAGGCCCTGACCACGCCCCAGGTTCTGCATACCGCCCGTTGGGACCTGCCGGCCGAGGGTCTGGAGGGCCTGACGGCGACAGTGGCCGAGACCTTGGAGGCCTGGGGGGCCCGGGACGCGCCGGTGAGTCTGGCGGTGAGCTCCGGGTTGGGCTTCCGGCGCCAAGTGACCTTGCCCTTGGCGGCCAGAGAAAACCTGCCCAAGGTGGTGAGCTACGAAATTGACCGTTTCCTGCCGCTGGCCGCCGACCAGCTAGTGTTTGACTATCAAATCGCCGGCCAGACAGAGACTCACCTGACTCTGACCCTGATGGCTTTGCCCCGGGAGTTCATTGAGGCGTGGCTTCGGCTCTGCGCCGCGGCCGATCTCAAGCCCATCGCGGTGGAGCTGGCCCCGGTAGCCGCGGCCAATGCCTTTGCCCTGCTGACCCCTCGCCCGCCGTCTTCCTGGCTGCTGCTGCGGTCAGGGGAAAACGACTTTGACCTCCTGCATATCAGAGACAACGTGGTGCGCCAATGGCACTCGGGCCGCACCGAGTCGGGCGACCAACTGGTGGACTTGGCCGCTGGTGAGGTCCGGCGGCTAAGCGCGGCAGGGGCGGCCCCCGGGGCCCTTTGCCTGTATGGCGCGGACGGAGCCCGGCTCAAAACCTCCACGCTGCTGGAGCAGGTACCCCTCCCGGTGATGCAGGAGTCCCAAATAAGAGTCAAAGGTCTGGATTGGGAAGGCAGCCCGGCCCACCAGCTTCTGCCAGCCCTGGGGGCCGCCTTGCGGGGCGTGGGCCGGGTACCGATCAAAACTAACCTGCTTCCCGAAGGCGACCGGGCTGCGGTCAAATTAACCGGCCTTTTTTTGACCAGAATTCTTTTAATTTTACTTTTAAGTTTAGCTGTGGTATGGATGACTAGTATTTTTGTGCAGAATAAAATCTCCCTGATTCAGGTGGAAAATCAATTGGCACAACTGCACTCGTCGGTGCAACAGACAGAAAAAAAGCTGGCCCAAACCCAAGCATTGGGAAAACAGTTGCAGGATATTCTAAAAAGAGTGGAACAGTATCCCAGCACTCTGGTGATTTTACGGGAACTCACTCAAATAATTCCTGAGCATACCTATCTCTATTCTTTGCGTGTTAAAAAGGGGCAAATAGAGCTGGCCGGCAAGTCGGCTTCGGCGGCCGACCTTATCTCCGTCCTGGAGAAATCGGATTACTTTACCAACACGGAATTTGTTTCCCCCATCGTCACTGATGACGCCGGCAACGAAATTTTCCGGATTAAGGCAGAGATTAAAGGCTTGGGCCGAGGCGCTTAAGGAGCTACCGCCGCGGCGGCGGCTGCTGGTGCTGGGTGGCGCCGGCGTGGTCCTGGTGCTGCTGGCCTATGTCCTGGTGCTGTCGCCCCTGCTGGACCTGAAGGCCAAATGGGGCACAGAGCTGGAACAGAAGGCCTTGGTGCTCCGCAAGTACCAAGCCCTGGAGGAAAACCGGCAGGCCGTGCTGAAGGCCTATCGGAACATGAAGCAGGCCTTGGCCCGGGCTGAGGCGCAGCTATTGGCGGGCACCAATCCCGCAGTGGCCTCCGCTGACCTGCAAGAAATCCTGAAAGACTTGACCAGAACCCTGGGGGTGCAGGTCAACAGCATCAAGGTGCTGCCCCCCCGGGAGTCGGGAACCTACCTGGAGGTGCCCATTGAGGTTCGGCTGTCCTGCACCATTGACCAGTTGATGCTGATGCTCTACCGCCTGGAACATCATGAAAAGCTGCTTTTGGTCACCGAGCTGGACATCCGGGCCCCCAGGCGTCGGCGGCGTCTCCAGCAGGACCTTTCTACTTTGCGGGCCCACCTAGTGGTGGAAGGTCTGATGAGGAAGGGCGCCGGCTGATGGGGCGCAAGAATTTACTTTGGCTGGGCGGCTTGACCCTGGCCAACCTGCTGCTGCTGGCGGGCATTGCCCAGGTGTGGTTCAGTCCCCGGCAGCCGAGCGGCGCGGTGGGCCGGCACCGATTGACCCTGCCCCGGCCCAAGCCGCTGCGCAGCCGGGAAAACCTGGATAACTTCAACGTGGTGGTGGCCAAGAACCTGTTCAGCCCGGAGCGCCGGGGGGCCGAGACGGGGACGGCTCCGGGCCAAACCCTGGAAGACGGGCTGCTGCTGGGCACCATCATCGTGGGGGACCAAAAGGCGGTGCTCCTGGGGCAAAAGGGCGTCAAGGGCCGGCAGAAAGTCCAGGTGCTGCGCCCGGGGGAGGAATGGCGCGGCTACCGCCTGGTGGAAATCACTGAAAACGGTGTGATTTTCCAGGGAAAGGAGGGCAAGCGAAGTTTGACCTTTCCCCGGCCCAAGCTGAGTCCGTGAACGGGCAGGGGAAAAGCAAGGGGGGGAATTATGAAAGGCAAGCAGCTTCTGGTCTTAGGGCTGGGCCTGTGCCTAGCCGGCTGCGCCAGCGGTCCGCCGCCGGCCGCTCTGCTGCCGCCGCGGCCCCAGGTCCGGGTCATGGATGCGCCCGTCATCCCGCCTTCCGAGGCCCAGGCCCTGTTAAAAAAGAAGTCGGAGGTCAAAAAGGAGCCGGAGACCGACATCATTGAGGCCCGGGGGGCGGAGGTCCTGGCCACCGCCCTGAAAGCCCTGCCCACCCGCAGGCGCCGGCCTCCCCGGGGAGAAGAGGTCTTCCCTATTGAACTCAATCTCCAGAATGCCGACTTGGTGGAGGCGGTGCGGGCTTTAGCCGACACCCTCAAGCTTAACTACACTATTGACCCCAAAGTGAAGGGCACCGCCAATGTCCGGGCTTCGGGCAAACTGACCCGGAGCGAGCTCATGTCCATCCTGGAGACCATGCTCCTGGTGAACGGTGCAGCCCTGGTCAAGGTGGGCAAAACCTATAACATCGTGCCCCTGGACAAGGCCGCGGGCCAGGCGGCGCCGGTGTATGCCCGGGGCCTGCCGGCGGCCGGCATGACCGCCCAGGTGGTGTTTCTGACCCAGACCCCGGCCAAGGAGGTGACCGCGGTGCTCAAGCCGCTGCTGTCACCGGGAGGCAAAATCGGCCGGGCCCCCAACAACTCCGTGGTCATCGTGGATTATCCGGCCAACGTGGAGAAGCTGGTCAACCTCATCCAGCTGATCGATACCCAGGCTATGGCCCGGACCTCGGTAAGCGTCATCAAGGTCAAGAACACCGATCCCGCCTCCATTATTGCCGACCTGGACGCCATCTTTTCAGCTTACGGGGCTTTGCGGCCCAAGGATAAGGGAGCCGGGGGAGTCCAGTTCCTATCCATTCCCCGGATGAATGCGGTGATGATCCTGGCTGGCTCCCGGGCCCTGCTGGATCGGGCCAAATTTTGGGTACGGCAACTGGATCTCAAGACCGACGCCCTGGCCAACGTGCATGTTTATCATGTGAAAAACTATAAGGCCCGCAACCTGGCGGACCTGCTTACCCAGGCTTACGGCGGGGCGCCGGCGGCGCCGCCGGGGGTGGAGGAGGTGAGGCCGGAGTCCGCGGCCGGAGGCATCACCACCCCGGGCGGGGGATTCGTTCCCACCGGCCGGGCCGCCGGCCGGCTGGGGCAGAAGGAATGGGAACTGGGCCCCTCTTCTCGGGAGCGGGGCCGGCCCGGGCGTCCAGGGGGGGAAGGGGAGCTGGCCCTGGCGGCGCCCCCCGCCCGGGAGCGGGCCCTGCCCCTGGCCGGAGCCCCGGCTGCCGCCCCTCTTAAGGAGGGCGTGCGTATCATCCCTGACGAGGAAAACAACCTCTTGGTAATCGTGGCCCCGCCCTATGAATGGAACGTCATCAGCCGGCTGCTGGAGAAGCTGGATGTCATGCCCCGGCAGGTGCTGTGCGAGGTCCTGATTGCCGACGTGACCTTGACCGACGACCTGCGCTACGGCATTGAATGGTTTATCAACACCCGGCAGACCAATCCGGACGGCACCCCCCAGACCATTGTGACGCCGCCGGGATTCTCCAACGCCCCCAACCCCTTCGGCCTGGAGATTCTGCGGGGCGCCTCCGCCGCTCTCCAGGGTCTGGGCGGCTTCACCTTCCTGGCCCGGGATACTCTGAACAAGTTCAAAGTCACCCTCAATATGCTGGCTGCGGAGGGCAAGGTGGAGGTGCTGGCTTCGCCGCACATCATGGCGGCCAACAACCAGGAGGCCCGCATCCAGATCGGCCAGGATGTGCCCATCCTGGTGGCCTCCTCCACCGGCATTCTGGTAGCCGAGCAGACGGTGGTGACCAACCAGGTGGAATACCGCAGCACCGGCATCATTCTGAAGGTGCGGCCCCAGATCAACGCCAAGGGCCTCATCACCCTGGAGATTGTCCAGGAGGTGAGCAATGTGGCCTCTCAGGCCGTGGGGACGGTGACCAACTCCCCCACCTTTGACGTCCGGCAGGCCAAGACCCAGCTCATCACCAGGGACAACCAGACCATCGTGCTGGGTGGCCTCATCCGGGAAGATGTGGCCCGGGGGGCCACCGGGGTTCCGGGGCTGCGGCGGCTGCCGCTCCTGGGGCCGCTGTTCGGGAGTGAGTCCAGTCGGAAGCGGCGCACCGAGCTCATCGT
>JAFDHU010000110.1:0-4068 GCA_019308625.1 Deltaproteobacteria bacterium | reverse complement strand
ACCCGGGAGGTAGAGGACCGCATTGAGATGCCTTTGTCTGAACTGTATCGCCCCAAGGCAACTCCGGGCATGCTACCCGGGCGGGGGGCCACCGGTGCGGCACCCCCGCCAGCCTCGGCTCCTTAAGAGTAGACCCGGCAGCAGAAATGGGGAATCGCCGCTGAGTGATATTACCGGGGCCTAAAAGAGACTTCGCTTGGTGACCCTGAGCCTAACGAAGGCTCTAAAGGCTCCGGCCCCCAGAGGCCTTAAAATGACAAGAAATCAATCGGCTCCCTGTTCCGAGTAATTAAGGGAAAGGACAAAGACAACTCAACCTGACTATTTTCCTTATGAGTATTTGTACTCAGCAAAAAATGAGCATTTCTACTTATTGAATTCCCTCTGTCAATAACTATATTCCAGAACAAACAGGGCGGCCCGGGCAGATGAGGCGCCGCCGGAGGGGTCGGACGGATTCTCCCAGCAGAAAAGGCCTCGTCACTGTGCCGGTCCGGTGAGGGTTCAGACTTCCCCATCAACCACAATGCCGGAAAAAAGGAGGTGAACCCCCAGTCTAACCTCCCCCCAAGCTGACGGCGTGGAATCGAGGGGCCCCATCCCTGAAGTCATTGGCGATGCTTCCCTCATCTCCTTAATCCCACCTTTTAAGTCCAAACGTTGCGGTCCTGCCTGACGCAACACTGGGCAACACCTTTTGACACCTTCACATTTCAGGAGATCTCTTATGCAACGAAGCAAGCCATCTTTTATCGGTCTGGTGCTCAGCCTGACGGCCGTGGCCTTCTGGCTCGGCCTGGGAACGGCCTATGCGGCCCTTCCGGGCGGGGACCTCGATCCCGGTGCGGTGCCCAAATATGTGGCGCCCCTGGTCAAGCCCCCGGCCATGCCCCAAGCCAAATTCCCCAAAGGCAAGGGAAAGGCAAAGGGAGTCGGAAAAGGAAAATCAAAGATTCCAGTAAAAGGGGGCAAGAACATTGAGTACTACGAAATCGCGGTGCGGGAATTCCAGCAGCAGGTCCTGCCCCCGCTTCAGGCTGACGGCCTAACCCCCATCGGCCCCACCACGGTGTGGAGCTACGGCCCGGCCTTTGAGTCCGGCCCGGACAACACCGGCTTGCCGGTGGCCGCGGGCGGGCACTATTTTTACCCCTCCTTTACCGTGGAGGCCAAATTCAACAAGCCGGTGCGCATCAAGTGGGTCAATGAGCTGAAACATGCGGACGGCACCTTCCGGCCCCATATCCTGCCGGTGGACCCCACCCTGCACTGGGCCAATCCCATCGGCATGGTTGACTCCCGGCCGCCGGTTGACCTGACTGATTCTTACTGGACCAACTCCTATCTCGTCCCGGTGCCTTGGGCTGCTGATGTTAGCGGCTATAACTCACTGGACTTCCCCAAGCAGTATGTGGGCCCGGTTCCTATTGTGTCCCACCTGCATGGGGCCCACGTCACGGACGACAGCGACGGCTACCCCGAGGCTTGGTACCTGCCGGCAGCACCTGTCGCGGATCTCAACCTCACGGCCACCTTCGGCACTTGGTACGCCGATTTCCGGGCTAAGTTCCAAGCCCGGGACGGCCAGACCTGGGAACCCGGCTCTGCCGTGTTCCAGTATCCCAACGACCAGCGGGCCACCACCCTGTGGTTCCATGACCATACTCTGGGCATGACCCGTCTGAACGTTTATGCCGGCCCGGCAGGCTTCTACCTCCTCCGGGGCGGTCCGGACGACCAGGTGCTGGATTCCACCACCCTCCTGCCCGCGGTGCTGCCGGGTCCCGCGCCCGGCCCCGGGGTGGACCCCTTCGGGAACTTTTTTGAAATCCCCATCGTTATCCAGGACCGGTCCTTCAATGCGGACGGCTCCCTGTTTTACCCGGACAACCGGGCCTTCTTTGAAGGCCTGACCACCCTGGAGCTGCAGATTCCTTTCTGGGGCGAAACGGCTTGTCCCGGCCCCAGCGACGTCTCCCCTGTCTGGCAGCCCGAGTTCTTCGGCAACATGATGGTGGTGAACGGCCAGACCTGGCCCGTCCTCAACGTGGAGCCCCGGCGCTACCGCCTCCGGTTCCTCAACGGCAGCAACTCCCGCTTCCTGATTCTGCAGATGGCCCAGGATGCTGATGCTGTTCCAGGGATTGACGACGGCAACTGGACCATGCAGCCCCTAGCCTTCTGGCAGATCGGCAGCGACGGCGGCTTTCTGGCCGCGCCGGCAAACCTTGATCAACTCCTCCTGGGACCGGCGGAGCGGGCCGATGTGATTGTGGACTTTTCGGCCTATGCGCCCGGAACGGTTCTGTACCTGGTCAATGTGGGTCCGGATGAGCCCTTCGGCGGCGGCACCCCCGGGGTGGACTTCACCGCGGCTGACCCCGCCTCCACCGGCCAGGTCATGCAGTTCGTGGTGGGCCCCGCCGTTGCGCCTGACCCCACCACCCCGCCGCAGTTCCTGCAACTGCCGACCTTCACACCTCCAGCTCCCGCTGGCGGACCTTATAATGGAACGCTCACCCAGGTTTCCCTGAATGAGGAGGTATCGGGAAGCGTCAAAGTGACCGCAAACACCCTTGACTGCGCCAGTTTAGAGGCCTTCGGTCCCACCGCGGCCCTGCTGGGTACTTACGCCGCAGGCACACCGACTCCATTGCTTTGGATGGATGCCATCACAGAGAACCCCGCGAACGGCGCGACGCAGACCTGGGAGATTTACAACTTCACCGTGGACGCCCATCCCATCCACCTCCACTTGGTGGAGTTCCAGGTGGTGGATCGCCAGCCGATAGACGGCAGCGGGATTCCTACGGGAGTGGCCAGAGCCCCGGAACCGTGGGAAAACGGCTTCAAGGACACGGTCATCGCCTATCCCGGCGAAGTCACCCGGTTGCAGGCCACCTTCACTCTGGCCCGGGGCGACACCCAGGGCCTCTTTGTGTGGCACTGCCATATCCTGGAACACGAGGACAATGAAATGATGCGGCCGTACGCGGTGGGCGCGGTTCCCATGCCGGGCGACTATCTGGCGAAATACGGGCCGTAACACACCGGGCTGTTAACCTTAAATCAAAGGGCCGCCGGCCGGCGGCCCTTTTTTTTCGCCAGGAGGGAGGTGAACCCGGCCCTTTTCAAAAACAGAGGGCAGGCCCTGGGGCCTGCCCCGGTGGCGGGGATGAAGCGGAACTCGCGTAACTCAGGGTTTCTTTTTGGCCGTTTTGGCTTTGCCGGGCTTCTTTTGGGCTGCCGGCTTTTTGCCGGGCAAGTCCTTTTCCGGTTGGGCTCCGGCCTTCAGGAGGAGCTCCTGAATGTCTTTTTTCCGGGCCCGGCGGGCGTAAGTCAGGGCGGTGTTGCCGTTTTTGTCCTTGGCGTTGACGTCCAGGCCTTTATCCAGGAGGAGCTTGACCAGGTCGGCGTTGCCGGTGCGGGCCGCATACATGAGGGCGGTCTTGCCGTCCTTGTCGGTGACCTTGGGATCCGCGCCTTTGTTCAGGAGGAGCTTGACCACCTCAAAGTTTCCCCGGGAGGCGGCGGCCAGCAGTGAGGTCATGCCCCTCCGGCTTTCTTTGGCGTTGACCTCCGCGCCTTTGTCCAGGAGCAGTTTTACCGCGTTCAGGTGACCCCGGTGGGCGGCCCACATAAGGGCGGAGCGGCCGTCCTTGTCTTTGGCCTTAAGGTCGGCGCCTTGGTCCAGGAGGAGCTTTAAGGTGTCGGTGTGCCCCCGGGCTGCGGCGGCCAGCAGGGCGTTCAAGCCTTCTTTTTTTTCTTTGGCGTTAGGGTCAGCCCCTTTGTCCAAAAGGAGCTTGACGACGTCGTTGTGTCCGCCCAGGGCGGCCCAGATGAGGGGGGTGGCTCCGAAGCGTTGGTCTTTGGCGTCGGCCTGGGCCCCTTTCTCCAGCAGCAGCCTGACCACTTCCAGGCGCCCGCCCCCGGCGGCAGCCATCAGGGGGGTCATGCCTTGTTTGTCAGTGACGTCGGGACTCATGCCAGCCTGCAGAAAAAGCCTGACTACCAGCAGGTCCCCGTCCTTGGCCCGGTCCACGAAAGTATCCTCATTGTATTTGATGT
>JAFDHU010000109.1 GCA_019308625.1 Deltaproteobacteria bacterium | reverse complement strand
AAAGACCGGCCTCCAGCGTAGACGGTCAGTTGAACGCTACAAGATTAAATACTATACAAATATATACTTGTCAAGAGAGTAGGTATATGTGCAGGCTGGGAGAGCGAGGAAATGTCCAGTATGGAGCCCGAAAGTTTGGTCTAACCATCTGTGCGACCAAGCCGGGGCGCCACATCCTTTCCCCGGATGGGGAGGGAGATAATCAATCTTAGTTTATGTTGATAGCACGGATTTTACAATTTGCCCATGCACCCTGCATGAAATCAAGACCTTCAGCATGAATAAGGTTAGGCAAATAATTCTTGGGTCGGCTGGAGGGAGGTGCAGGTCTTGGGTTTGGGAGAAACTCTCCCTCTTGCAGACCTGGTACCCACACAAAGAAATATCTTCAGAAGAAGCTTGAGGGGAAAAACTCTTCCTGTGGCGGCTTGCGTAGTTAACTGCTTGGCACCATCATTTAAACCAATTTCTCAGGCAAGGGGTCAATTTTCGTTTGTCGCGAGGTGTCAGTTGTAGATTGGCACCTTCAATACGGCATAGGTGACGGGGAGATCTTTATCTGGGAGCCCTTTCGATGCTCTGGACCTCCCGTATCTGAGAGCTGCAGATGGTGGAGCACTGACTAGGGTTCAGGTCTTGGTAGCCTTTAACTCCTGTCGGAAGGACTCATACTTTTCATTGAACTGCGCTACAAGCTTTTCCATGCGCTCTCGAAAGTAATCAGGGTCCAGATCGGACATGGCCTTCAACAAGTCCTCGAAGGTGGCGTCGATCCATTGGATCGAGTCGATAAAGTCACTCTTCCGCAGCCGCTTGTGGTTGCTGACCAAGCGCAGGCGAACTTCCTGCAGTCCTCTGGCAATCCTCTCCAGCTTCTTAAAGAAGTCCTCATCGACTTTGACCAACATCTTTGCCTCCTTGTTTCACTATGGCACAAAACAGCTCGGAAACGTGATAATTTCGTGAGTGGGTCTGTGAGTAGGTCTGCCTACAAATGGCTCCTCTGGAGTGCCTTCAGGCCAGGAGACCCCCGTCAACCACGGGGTTTAGAAGGCTGTCTTAGTATGGCTTGTGGCCTTGGGAGCAGGAGGTCGGCGGTTCAAATCCGCCCGTCCCGACCAGTTTTCAGATGCCTGCGCCCCTAATTCGCAGTAAGCCCCTGTTCCGTTTAGGAATTTTGAAGGGGAAAGAGGATTGGAGACCCCGATGTGGCCCACCCAGAGCGCGGTTAAGGGATTCTTCCTGATCCTGCCAGCACCGACTGCCTGCCAACCGGCGCGGAAATCAAGCTTCTGCCTTCCCTCCAACCGAAACAGGCCCTCTTTTTACTTTTGCCGGTTTATCTGCAGGGCATGAGGGCCGATGGCCAGACAGGCAGCAATCTCTGCCATCGGCAGGGGCCCTGCCACCCGGTTGCGTCCGGCTTTCTTGGCCTGATACAGGTAGCGGTCTGCCTCATCCAGCAAAGCCTCGGGGGTGGGCGGGTTCTCCAAAGCATCCGGGTTGAACCAGGAAATCCCGAAGCTGGCCGTAATGGTGACATCCGCGGTGGGCAGGCGGATTACCCTTTCCGCCGACAGACAACGCAGTCTTTCTGCGGTGGCCACGCTTCCGGCCAAGTCGGTTTCCGGCAGCACCAAGACAAATTCCTCGCCCCCAAATCTGGCCAGCCAGTCAATGCCTTCCCGGATGGCGCTCCGCAAACCGGCGGCAAATTCCCGGAGCACCAAGTCTCCGGCATTGTGGCCATAGGTATCATTGATTCTTTTAAAGTGGTCCAGATCGCAGAGAATCAGGCCCAGGGGCCGGCCATAGCGGCAGGCCCGCCTGATTTCCGCAGGCAGCGTGTCGTTCAGGTAGCGGCGGTTGTAAACCCCGGTCAGGGGATCGGTGACCGACAGGCGGATAATCTCCTCGTTGCGCTGCTTCAAGGTGTTTTCCAACTCCAGGATGCGGCGGCCGGTTTTTAGCCGGGCCAGCAGTTCGGCCGGATTTACCGGCTTGGTGAGGTAGTCGTCCGCCCCGGCCTCCAGGCCCCCGACAATATCCTCTCGGGAGTCCCTGGCGGTCAGCAAAATGATGTACACATAGCCCGGCCAGCTTTCCTGCCGGATGGCCCGACAGAGGGCCAGGCCGTCCATTTCGGGCATCACCCAGTCGGTGAGCACCAGGGGGCAAAAGTGCCGGCGTAAGGTTTCCAGGGCATCCCGGCCATTGGACGCGGCCAACACCCGGTAGCCCGCTTTTTGCAAATACATTTCCAGGAGCTGGCGGGCGGCAGGGTGGTCGTCCACCACCAGGATAAAGAGCGCTGTTTCGGTGCCTGCCAAGTAGGGCATGGTGGCGAATCTCCGGAAGCTCTTCCTAGGGGCCAGCCGCTGTGGCCAGCTCCCGTAGTTTTTCCCTGACAGCCACCACCTGCCCGGAGGCTTCGGCCAAGGCTGCGTCTTTGACGGCCGTCTCCAGATTCAGGGCCAAGCGGGCGATGTCCCTAAGCTGAAGGCTGGCGGCCGCGCCCTTAAGAGAGTGGGCCCTTGCCGCCGCCCCTTCCAGGTCGCCTTGGGCCAAGGCCTCTTCCAGAGCTTCCAGATCGGCGCCGCTGGTCTCCAAAAAAAGGCCCACCACTTCTAAAAACTCACTTCGTCGGAGGCCCAGCTCTCGGGCGGCGGCTTCCCAGTCCATCTTCTTTCCTCCCGGTTCATCAACCATTTCTGAATCACAGCGAACACCTTTTCCCGCTTCACCGGCTTGGGAATATAATCATCCATGCCTGCCTGCAGGCAGCGTTCCCGGTCCTCCCGCATGGCGTTGGCGGTCATGGCGATGATGGGCACCTCCCAGAAGCCCCGTGCCCGGAGGACCCGGGTGGCGGTGAGGCCGTCCATCACCGGCATCTGCACGTCCATAAAAATCAGGTCATACCCCTGGGGGTCGGCAGAGTACTTTTCCACCGCCTCCTGGCCGTTTTGGGCCACATCAACCTGGTAGCCTCCTTTTTGCAGCATGATGAAGGCCAGTTTGCGGTTGACTGGATTGTCTTCCACCAAAAGCAGCCGCACCCCCTGCTTTAGTTCCTCCCTGACGGTCTGACGGGTGAGGAGCTCCCCGGAGGCAGCATCTGCCGGAAGAGCCTGTTCATTCTGCAGGAGCCGCGCCGCCATCTGGAGGAGTTCAGTGCGTCTGACCGGTTTCATCAGAAACCCGTCAAAGCCCGCCTCCCGGAACCGGGAGTGATTCTGGTCGGTGGAGGAGGAGTAAGCCAAAAGCGGCAGCCGGGGAATCTCGGGGGGCAAACAACGTAGACTTCTGGCTACAGCATAGCCATCCAGGCCAGGCATGCGGATATCCAGGATTCCCAGATGAAAGGGGTCGCCGGATTGAAAGGCCTGCCGGACCGTGGCCGCGGCCTCCTCCCCCTGGGTCAGACACACCACCCGCATGCCAGCGCCGGTGAGGATATGGCGGAGGATTTCCAGATGGGTCCGGTTGTCATCCACCAGCAGCACCTTCTTGCCGGCCAGGGATACGGGCGGCCGTCGCTCCGGGGCAGGTTGGTCGCTTTTTCCTAGCCAAGCGGTGAAATGGAAATGGCTACCTTTGCCCTCCTGGCTTTCGGCCCATACCTGCCCTCCCATGAGTCGGGCCAACTGCCGACATATGGACAGACCCAGGCCGGTGCCCCCATAAGTCCGGGTGGTGAAGCCGTCCGCCTGCTGAAAGGCTTCAAAAATCAGCTCCAGTTTGTCGGCCGCAATACCGATGCCAGTGTCCCGCACGCTGACGTGCAGTTTGATCTGTTCTGCCTCCTCGGTTTCCACCGCCAGGGACAGCTCCACTTCCCCCTGCTCGGTAAATTTGGCAGCATTGCTCAGCAGATTCATAAGCACTTGGCGGAAACGCCCCGGATCACCCCGGACCCGGGCGGGCAACTGATCGTCTATGCGGCAGAGCAACTCCACCGGCTTGTCCCGCAGCCGGGCAAGGGTCATGTCGCAGACTTCATAGGCGATAAGCTCCGGATCAAAATCCACCTCCTCCATGGTGAGCTGGCCGGCCTCAATTTTGGAGAAGTCCAGAATATCGTTGATCAGGGCTAAGAGGACTTCGGCGCTCTGGTGGATGGTTTTCAGGAAAGCGGATTGTTCCGGATTCAAGGGGGTGCCCCCTAACAGCTCGCTGAAACCGATGATGCTGTTCATGGGGGTGCGGATTTCATGGCTCATGCGGGCCAGAAATTCGCTCTTGGCCGCGTTGGCCGCTGCAGCCTGGACCGCCAGTTGATTGGCCTGGGCGATGGCGGCCTCCAGTTGGTCGTTGACCTCCGCCAACTCCTGGCGGGCCGCCTCGGCCGCCTCCTTGGCGGCCCGTAGTTTTTCCTCGGCCTGCTTCTGAGCGGAGATGTCCACAAAGCTTTCCAGCAGATGCAGCCGGCCCTCCAGGGTCACGGGCACCACGGTCTTGATGACCGGCAGTTGGCTCCCGTCGGCCCGCAACACCACCCGCTCGGCGTTGTCCACCCGCTGTTCCAAATCGGTGACAGGGCATTTTCCGGGCTCGGCCGGACAGATATGCTGGTGGCAGATTTGCTCCAGGACCTCCTCCCGGGCGGCGCCCAGCATCTCCAGGGCAGCGGGGTTGATCTCCACAATTTTCTTGCTGTCTGCCTCAATAATTATGATACCGGTCTGCACATGTTCCAGAATGGTGCGCAGGTGGCTTTCGCTCTCTCGCAAGGCAGCATTGGCCTCGGCCAGGCTGCGGGTGCGCTCCGACACCTGTTTCTCCAGCTCCTGGTGGGACTCTTTCAGGACGGCCAGCAACTGCTGACGCTTAACCAGCAGCCCCGCGGCCAGCAGGCTGGCTCCGACTCCCAGAACCAGAAAGATGGCGGGCACCACCAGAGAGGCCCTGAAACTTCCGGGAACGGGCCGCAGCACTATCCGCCAGTAGCGGTGGCCCACATAAATGAAGTCGGCCAGATGGAGACCGCGCCGCAGCCAAGCCAGGGTCCATTCCGCCCTCATGGCCAGAGGGTGGCACGTCCTCAGAGAATAAGCGGCGACCAGCCGGTCACCCGGGGGAGCCTCCTCGTCCAGCAGATAAAGTTCCAGGTCCCGAGCCTCATTTTTGTTAAAAGTCTCCTCCACCAGTTTGCCTACCCGGAAGACCCCCAGGGCCAGACCCAGGAATTCCCGGAGCAGGGCCTCCTGGCTGCTGGTAGACGTTTGACTACCAAAAATGGGATAAAAGATGAGGAGGTCTTTCTGGTTCGACTCATCCTGCACCAGCCGCAGGGGGGCGGTGGCCACCGCCTGGCCGGTGTAGCGTGCCAGTTCCAGAGCCTCCAGGCAGACGGGGTGAGAGGCCAGATCATAGCCCAGGGTGGTGGCATTGCCCTGACAAGGCTCCAGATAGTAAACCGGGAAGTACTCTTCCCGGCCTCCTGCCGGGCCGCCTCCTCATAAGTAGCCCGGTCCTCCTGAGCCACCCGGGGGACCCAGGCCAGAGCCTGAATGGCCTGATTGTGCTCCAGCAACGGGGAGGTGAGGGTATGGAACTCTCCGCGTCCAACCTGCCCATAGGCCCTCCAGGCCGCGGCCAGGAACGCCAGGCAGCCCCTGGTGGACCTGAGATGGTAATCCACCAGGGAGACCACCTGCCTGGCCTCAGCCTCAAACTTCAGGCGCCTTTCCCGACTTTCGTGGCGGTGGTAGGAGATCGCTACCAGCAGGGAGATGGCCAGCCCCCCGGCCAACACCGACAGGGGAGCGCGCCAGAAGCACCACCCGTTGCTTGTCCAGCGGCCGCCTGCCATTTTCACCGACTTCGAGCCCCCCGGGGCAAAAACCGAACCTGCCTCCTCTTTCCCCGACAGCACCGGGCCCACCAAAGGGACATGCGTTCGAATTTTACGATTTATCGGCAGGGGCAGGCGGGTTCTTAAACCGAAACTTCCTGCCGGGGGCTTCTCCTTGACCGCCTTTTGGGTTTTAATCCGCCTTGATTGGCAGAGCGACTCCGGAGGAGGAGGCTCCCCCGGCATCCTTGCCAGCCGGACGGAAAGAGAGGAAATGCTGAATCAACCAGGGTGGAGGATAACGAAGCGGTCTGGAGGCGTGAAGGCGAGGGTTTCAAATTCCAAGACAGTCTTTTTCCACCGCGCTGCCGAAAATGGCCCCGTGTTGGGGGTCAATAACCAGCTCCCGCCCGCACTTGCGGCAGGTGGCCGTCAGCGCCGCCCGGGAGGCCGAAGGCGGATAGCCGGTGACAATCCGGCCAATGGTGAACTCCCCCAGAAAGTGGCCTTTTCGGGCGGACAAGGCCCGGGCTTCCCGGATCAGCCTTGGTTTGTCCTGGGCCAAGTGTGACAGGTCAATAACCTTGGGGCCTTCCAGGTATGCCGCCATTGGCACCGCCTCCGGCTTAAGCCGCTGTTCAGGAAAGAAGACTTACTTTTTTATCTTAAAAGATGTAGCCTGCCGGGGCAAGGCACTCGGGGCTTAGATTTTTTCTTGTGCCTGGGCAAAAATGCTTGACATGATGGGAAAGCAGAGATAAAGATTCAATTTTGTCATTTTCCGCTCGGAGCTCCCCTTGAAGGCACCTTGCTTTAATAGTTCATTTAGGCCCCTAACTGCAAATTGGATAGAGGAAGGAGGAAGGTCCTGTGTCACTGAGCAAGCCCAACCGTAGCGCGGCTACTATTACCACCACCCGGGTCGAGCCCTCTCCCATTTCCGGGATCTGTGTCACCTGCCTGGATGGTTGCAAAGGCCCCTGTGAAATCGGCCGGTCGGCCCTGAAAGGCCGGGAGATGATTTATCCCCAGCCCTTCGGCAAAACCATTTCGGGATCGGAAAAAGACTATCCCGTGGACTTTTCGTATTTCAATATCCAGGGCACCTGCGTGGGGGCCATTGGGGTGGAGGCTGATCCGGACAAGGCGATCTTCCCGGTGGTGGATACCACCACGGCACTGGGGGCCGACGGCTCCATCAAGCTGGACTTCCCGGTATTCACTGGCGCAGTGGGCTCCACCGACATCGCCCGCAACAACTGGGACGAGTTGGCCGTGGGGGCCGCCATCTCCGGGATCATCGTCATTATCGGCGAAAATGTCTGCGGCATGGACCCCCAGGCCGAGATCAAGAAAAAGCGGGTGGTCAGCTCCCCTGAGATGGACCGCCGCATTGAGATTTTCAAGCGGTGGTACAACGGCCGGGGCGGCCTCATCGTCCAGGCCAATGTGGAGGACACCCGTCTGGGCGTTCCCGAGTATGTCATTGACAAGCACGGCGTGGAAATCATGGAGCTCAAGTGGGGCCAGGGGGCCAAAGACATCGGCGGCGAAGTGAAACTGCGCACCCTGGAGCGGGCCATCCAGCTCAAGAAGCGGGACTACATTGTGCTTCCCGACCCTACCCTGCCGACTTCCCAGGAAGCCTTCCGGCTGGGGGGCATCAGCGAGTTTGAACGTCATTCCCGGCTGGGCATGGTGGAGGAGGACAGCTTTTACCAGGAAGTGGAGCGCCTGCGCCGGCTGGGGGCCAAATACGTGACCCTGAAAACCGGCGCCTATCGGCCGGCGGATCTGGCCCGGGCCCTCAAGTTCTCTTCCGAGGCCAAGATTGACCTGTTGACCATTGACGGCGCCGGTGGCGGCACTGGCATGAGCCCCTGGCGCATGATGAATGAATGGGGCATCCCCACTGTGCACCTGGAATGTCTC
>JAFDHU010000108.1 GCA_019308625.1 Deltaproteobacteria bacterium | reverse complement strand
GCTGGACGCGGTGAGCTGCCCGTCCGCCGCCAGGTCCAGCGCCGCCGCCAGGCTCAGCTCCCGCTCCAGGCTAAGGGCCGTTGCCGCGGTCAGGGTGGCGCCCCCCAGCAGGTCCGCCAGGGCCTCCTGCACCTGGCCGGCCACCGCCGCCAGGGTCAGGGACTGGCCAAACACCAGCCCCCCGGACACCTCCACCCCCGCCTGGGCCGCCAGGGTCAGGGCGTCCTGGGCGATGAGCGCCGCCAGTTGCGCCTGGGCCGCCGCCGGCATCTGGGCCAGGGCCGCATACACCGACCCCGCCGGCCCCTCGCCCACCGCCGCCCCCGCCGCCATCTCCGTGGCCAGTGAAAGGATCACGCTCCGGGCCGCGGCCAGAGACGCCGCCGCCGACAACCCCACCGATTCGTCATAAGTTTGTCCCGCCCCCACCACAACCAACGCCACCATCCGGCTCAGGGTCAGGTCCCCGGCGCTGGTAATGTAGGTGTCAATCTCCTCCGCCGAGGTGGGCATGGTCATGGCGGAAGAGCCCCGCACCAGCTTGTTGGCCTGGCCGGTGACCGCCGAATTCGGAATATCGCTTGGACTGCCATTCGGGTCTTCCTGGAGCTTGGCATTGGCCGCACTACTGCCGCAGGCAATTTCGTGGTACCAGTCAACGTCCACACCGTCCCAGTCATTGGGGTTGTAATATTGGTCAAAATCCTTGAGCCCCGTGCTGGTTTGGAGGGAGTTGACTAACATGAAATGCGATTCAGTCTTGGAAATACCATTCTCATCGCTCTGCTGGCAGATGATTTTGGCAAGATAAACCGTGTGCTCGCCGTATTTGTCATCAGTAGCATAGGACTGGATAGCGTAAATGTAGCCATTTTCCGGCGTGAAGCTGCGGCGGGTGCGGTGCACATTCCCGTCGCCGGACTGGGAGAATTCGTCAACCTGAGTCCAGCTTGAATAATTGGTAGTCTTGACCAGGCGGAAGTAGGCGGAACCTTTGCCCTTATCATCCAGCATCTCAAAGTTGACTTCCCAGTAACAGGTGGGGGTCGGGTCCCAATTGGCCGATTCGTATTTCCAGAATTTAGTGTTGGCAAGCAGGGCATAACTGGTTCTGGTTATGTTTGCCTCATAAGAGCCGATTTCAATCTGGGTTTCAGTGTCGGTGATTTTGTCAGTGGCGGATTGGATGATAATGATGCGGGCGGTTTGACAATATACAGTAGCGGGACGGTCCTCAAAAGCATGTCCTAATCTAACATAGTATTCCCCACTTGTTAATGATGATATAGACCCTCTTTTCCTTGTATAATCTAAATCAGAGGTCATGAAGCCAACCACTCTTGAACCTGACTTATATAAATCAACTCTGCTGGAATATGTGCTATCGTCTATCGAGTTTTTGGCTATGACCTCAAAATACGCAGACAAAGTTCCGTTAAATTTGGAGATATCAATATAAATCAATTCAGGTAAATCTAAATATTCTGATTTGTCGCCATAATGTGATTCCTCTCTATTAAGCATATTAATCTGACTAACTTTCTTAATCGCCACGCCGCACCACCTCCGTCAGCCACTTGTCCGGACACCGGTCGGTATGGCGAACTGAGAAATAATCCTCACCCCAGCCTCCACAAATATCGCAGATAAACACCGCCCCCTTGGCCCCTTGCAGGTGGGCTTGGTCAAAAATTTCAATCAGGCGGTCGTCGTCAATGGGATTCACAGTTCCGCAATCAATCCCTCATACCAGTTTTTAACGGCCTTGCGCTCCTGCACCGATAACGGCGGCGGCGCAATAAACATTTTGATGGTGTCCACTCCCGTTTCCGGCCCGCTCCTGAGGTAGAATATCCGCACCTCCCGGCCCAGGATTTGCTCCAGCTCCTGGCGGTGCTCGTCCAAGTCCTTGATAGAGTAAACCGTCCAGTCGGAATGCAGGCCGGAAGGGTCGCAGTTGCCTTGGGCTCGGAAGTACTCTGCAATCTGGTTGAGCTTATCCAACTGGGCCTGAGTGAGCTCGGACTGGAACTCAAGCCGGGACTTGTTTACTCCGTCAACCTGGAAGTCGCTCCTGGACGGCATATAATCCAGATTAAGCTGGTATTGAATTGTCCTCAGGATGTTCCATGATTCCACCCGCGAATGGGGAAGCTGGTCAAATAGGTAATCGGGCATCTTCCTTGCCTCCTCCTACGGAACCACCATCTAGTGCGTTAAAATCCGGTAAACTTCTCCCTCACGCCGCCTCCTGCACCTTCTCCCGGTCCACCTCGTAGCCGAACACCTCCTCCGTCACCCGCTTGGCCCCCACCCGGGCCAGCAGGGCGTCGTCCAGATCCCTGAGCCTCTCCTTGTCCGGGCTTTCCTTCACCCGGATGCACTCCCGCAGCCCCAGGCCCTTCAGGGCCGCCACGCACTCCAGGGCCTTCCGGATCACAATCCGGGTGCTCCGCCGGAACGAGATGGTGCCGAAGTTCAGTTTCTTGCGCTTGCCCTCCAGGTCCGCCATGTGGCGCCGGGCGAAGGCCTCCATTTTCAGGGTCAGCAGCCGCTTCTCCTGCAGCAGGGGCTTGCTCTCCGCCGCCGCCCGCCCCTTGGCCGCCTCAATGACCTCCTGGGCCCGGGCCTCAATGGCCTCAATCTGCCGGTCAATCTGCCCCACCCGGAGCAGGGCCCGGTCCACCTCCTCCCACGATTTCAGCCCCTCCACCTTTTGCCTCATTTTGCCCTCCTCACCATACGTCGGCATAAATGTTTCTGTTGGCTGCCCGGCACTGCGGGCACAGGTAGGGCGCCCCCGGGCGTTCCCCGCATTTCAGACAAAGCCGGCGCTTAGGGGGACGGGACGCGGCTTCCCGCGCCTTTTTTAATCGCCGGCGTCGCCTTTCCTCTCGTTGCCGCCGCCTCTCTTCCCGACGCCGCCTCTCTTCCTGCTGCCGCCGCTCCCGGGCCCTCATCATGCACCCCACCCGACCGCAGGTCTCCCGCCCCGGCCGGGCCTCAAACTCGTTTCCGCAGAATTCACAGATTGCCATGCTCCTTCCTTTCCAACAGGGCCCGCATCTCCGCCTGCAGGGCCTCGCGCCTGGCCGGGTTCCGCTCCCGCAGCAGCGCCTGGTTCAGCCGGGCCAGCTCCCGCTCCCAGTCCGGCACCGGCTCCCGCCGCCCCAGCCGCCTGAACGTCTCCCGCGTCGCCTCCCGCCTGGCCGCCTCCTTTTCCGCCAGGCCCGCCAGCACCTTCTTGAGGTAGTTATGGTTGCTCAGGCCTCGCAGGTCCTCTCGGGCCCCCACCTGGGCCAGGGCCTCCTGCAAGACTGTTCTCCCGACGGCTATCTCCTTTCCCCGGAACCGGCAGCGCCCTCGCCGCCACATGTCCCGCAGCTCCTCCAGGGCCGCCAGCCGCCTCTTCACCGTCAGTCTGCCGGCGGGGCTCCGGAAACGCTCCAGGTAGGCCTCCACCGGCGGCCAGGTCTCTCCGAATTCCGCCGCCGCCCTGGCCAGCTCCAGCAGGTCCCGGCTGCGGCTGGCCTCCTCCAGGCCGAACTCCGCGCCGCACACCGGGCACACTAGCCGCACGGCTCCCGCTCCCCCATCAGGCAGGCCAAGAAGCGCCCCGCCGGGCAGCGCTCGCACTCCGCTGCCGTCTCCGCCCGGCAGGCCCCCGGCTTCTCCTGTGGCAGCCTCCGGCTGGGCCTCCTCCGGCTCCCCGGCGCTTTGACCTGCCGCCCTGCCGCCGGCGCCCGCCGGCGGCATTTCTCCCGCCAGGCCCGGCACACGCTCTCTGCCACCGCCGGGGTGCAGTTCACGATTTCGGCCACGAATTGGTCAATGGCCGCCTCCGTCGCCCCGGCCCGCACCAGCTCGTCCCGGGTCTCCCGCACCACCCTGGAGGTCAGTCTGGCCATTCGCGTCCTCCTTCTGGCTCCCCGTGCCGGCTATCGTCAGTAGCGCGCAGGTCAGGTACCCCAGGCAGAACCCCGCCCACAGGCCCACCAGGCACCAGCCCCAGCTCCAGTCACCGCCCATCTCCTTCCTCCTTCTCCGCCTCCAGCGCCAGTTGCCCCAGCAGCTCCGGCAGGGCCACCCGCCTCAGGCGGGCCGCCCGGGCCAGTTTGCGCAGGGCTGCCCGCTCCAGACGGCCCACATACTCCTGCAGGTCCGGCCCGTCAAAGGCCAGGAAGTAGCCCCCCCCTGGCCGGATGCGACCGGGAGCACACCGGCACCCCCGCCTCCCTGAGGCGGGTGATCACCCGCCTGACCTGGCGGGTGTGGTTGATGGAATGCTCGCAGTCCCGCCCGAATACCACCCGGAAGAGCTCTCCCATGGAAATGGCGTTGTCCCGGCCCAGGTGCCGGGCCAGCACCGCCAGCGCCTTCTGGGCGTCCGCATTCTTCATGGCCTCTCCGTTGTGGCCTCCCACATCTGGCACAGGTACCGCCCCGGCGTTTTCATCTCCCACCGCAGGCAGGGCTTCAGCCCCTCTCCCCGGAACCAGCTCTCCGGCGCCCGCCGGTCCCAGTGCCGGCAGTTCCAGCACGCCCTCTCTTGCTCCTGGCTCATAAGTCCTCCACCCCCAGGTCCCGGGCCATCTCCGCCAGGATGTCCGCCGGCGCCTCCTCCCGGGCCTGCCGCCGGCGCTCCTCCACCTTCAGGGCCTGGAGCAGCTTGTGGAGCTGCCCTGCCGTCAGCCACACCGCCCTGTCCACCTGAAACATCCGCTTCGCCATGCCGTCGGCATAGGCCCAGGGCCGCCCCCGGCTCTCCAGCAGACGCCCCACCGCAATCAGCAGGGCCCGTTTTTCCTCCGTCTGCCGCCGCACCTCCGGCGCCCCCCGGGCCACCGGCCGGTGCCGGTAGACGAAACCCAGCCTCTCCAGGTGCCGCATCACCTCGGTGAACTGCGCCTGGGTCAGGTCGCTGCTGCTCTTAACCCCGAAGCCGGACAAAAGGGCCCGGTATTCCTCCTCCTTCAGCCCCACCCGGCTCCGGGCCAGGTGCAGCAGGGCCTTCTGGCTCTTGCTGATGGGCCGGTCCTTCATTTCAGGCTCCTGACATACTCCGCCCCGTCCCTGAGCGGCCCCAGGGAACAGCTCACCTCCGCCGGCCGCCCGTCCGGCAGGACCACGTTCAGCACCGCCACCAGCTCCCCGCCGGCCATGACCAGGCTGCCCGACACCACCTTTACCCGGTACCCCTGTCCCTGGAGATGCTCTTCCATCACCCGGCAGTCCCCGGGCTTGAGCACCCTCACCGTGCCGGCCGCCCCGGCCCCCAGCCACAGGGCCGCGGCCAAGCCCGCCGCCGCTGCCGCGTATTGCAGCCGCTCCCCCCACTTCACGCCTTGCCCCCTCCTCCTTCAGCCGGCTCCACCGGGGCGCCGCCTCCTGCGCCCGCCCCGGCCGGATGCGCCACACCAGGGCGCCACCCCGCCGCCCGGCCTCCGCCAGACCCAGGCGGGCCAGGTGCCTGAGATATCTCCCGGTGTAATCCCGGCAGGTCCCCGCCAGCCGGCAGATCTCCCTGACCGTCGCCCCCTCGCCCTTCGCCGCCTTCACCTGCAGGGCCCGCCAGACCCTCTCCTGTTTACGGGCCCGCACCTTCACCGGCGCTGCCAGCCGGTAGCGGCTGGGGGGCCTCACCACCTCCACCTCTCCCCGCCGCACCAGCTCATACAGCGCCTGGCGCACTTTCTTTCGCCCCTTGTAGCTCTGGACCCCCAGCCGCTCGGCCACCTCGTCCGCCGGCGCCTCTCCCTGGGCCAGGGCCGCCCGCACCCGCTCCACCAGATATCCTTGCTTCACACCGCCCTCCGGAAAGCCAGCTCCATCACCTTCGGCGTCAGGCCCCGCTCCGGATTGGCTCGTACCTTCCGCTCCAGCTCGTCCAGGGTGACCATGACCTCCCCGATGCTGCCCCCCTGGGAGTGCTTGAGAACCTGCTCGGCCTGCTCCAGACTCAAGGGCGCCTGCACCTCCGCCAGTTCCGCCCAGAGCTGCTGCACGTCTCGGGCTGAAAGGGTGGCATATTCCACCACTTGGCCCAGCCGCCGCCAGGTCCGGGGGCTCTTCCTCTCTATGGCCGCCAGCCCCCCGCCCTCGGAGACCATGACAATGGGGCATTTGGTGGTGTCGTAGATGTCCCTCAGCGTCTCCAGCAGCCTTAAGTTCTGCACCACCCGGTCCGCCTCGTCCAGGATGATGAGCCGGGGCCGCCGCCGGAGCTCTTCCTGGATGGCTCTCAAATTCGCCTTGCTGCTCCCCCTCACCGCCAGCCCCAGGGCCGCGGCCAGGTCCTCCAGCATCCAGGGGCCGTTCCACAGCTTCATGGTCCGCACGTAGGTTGCATACCAGAGCTGGGTCGCCAGCCACTCGCAGCACATGGTCTTGCCCGTCCCGGTCCGCCCCTCCAGCAGCACCAGCCCCCGCCCCGTGGCCGGCGGCAGCCCCTGCTCCAACGCCGGACACAACGGGTCCAGGGCCGCCAGCGTCCGTTTCACATTGTCCGTCGTGACGAAAATGTCCTTCACTGCGCCCTCCTGCTCACCCGGCCATCAGCTTCGCCCGGCGCTCCAGGTCCTCTCCCAGCAGCCGCACCGCCCGGGAGGTCGCCCGCATCTCCGCCATCCAGGCGGCCACCTGCTCCGGGATCTCCTCTCCCTTAAGCCGCCTGATCAGCCAGTACTCATACCGCTCCAGTTCCGAGGCGAACACCG
>JAFDHU010000107.1 GCA_019308625.1 Deltaproteobacteria bacterium | reverse complement strand
TCTTTTCTTAAGGCGGTTATGGGTGATTCCAATTCCCCCTTATGTGCCTCCCGCCAGGCGGCGGTGAGGCGGCCCTCAAACGCGGCCTTGAGGACGGCCTGGCGATAGAGTTTTAGCTGGGCCTTTGCCTTCTTCAGGGCCGCCACCCCGGCATCCAGGTAAGAGAAAAGCTCCTCAATCTTGGCGACAATGCGGTGCTGTTCGTGGAGCGGGGGAAGTGGTATAGAAATTTGCTCCAAATAGGTTGAAGGAACCCGTAGTTGGCCGGCTGTCCCTTTCATATTTTTTCTAGCGTCTTCTCGGATGGCATCTTGAATCAAGAAAAAAAAGAAAAACTTACTATTTAACAAAGGACTTAATCTGATGACGTGAAATTCTGTTGAACCAAAACCCATGCCGTTATGGAGGTTCTTTGCGATAGCAATTTTTCCATTTTCCATACAGGGTGTAATCTTTGCAAAAAGCAAATCCCCTTCAATAAATGCAGTATAACGCTTCTTAACTTGTGATAACTTCCTGGTTAAGGATAAGTCTATTTTCCCACTAAGTTCCTGAACTGCACGCATGGGCAGGAAGCTAACATCTATATCCCCAGGAATATTCTCTTCTTTGAATCTAGGGTTAATAAGACTAACGTCCACCAGTTTTGTCCAGACCCAGCCCTCGGGTAGGTCATTACGGTTCTTTTCAACCATCACGCTGCCAACGCCTCATTGACTTCCGCTAGAATCTTGGGCAACTCCGGCCCGAAAAGCTGATAGGCCTTCAAGGGACCGCCCTTCTCAAAGAAGGGGGCATACTCCAGGTCCTCCACCTCCACGGTGAGGGAGGTGGCGATGTGGTCTTTAATCAGCCGGAGCCATTCCAACTGCTCCGGGGTGAACTCCCGGCCCAAAAGCCGCTGCCGGGCCAGCCAGGCCTCAAAGCGCTGCTCCACCGTCTCCGGCCAGGGCTCCAGGACATCCGCCTCCCCCAGGGCGAAGCGCATCAGGGAGATGAGGTCGGTCAGGAGCCGCTGGGGCCCTGCCCCCTTGACCCGGGACTGCTCCAGGCGCTCATAAGCCTGCCACAAGCGCTCCGGCGTCAGGCTGTAAGGGGGCTTGGCTATGGCCGCGGCCAATTCCTCCACCTGAGCATAGGTGAGGCGACGCTGCCCATAGGGGCGGCTGTAGAATATCTGGAGGGCCATGATTTCATCCCGGTTCTCCTCCATAAAGCGCCTGAAGCTCTCAATGACTTCCTGGGCCTGCGCCTGGGTAAAGCCGGTATAAATGACCTTGTCCTTGCTTAGGGTGTCAATGATCTGCTCGTTTCTCCGCTTGATTTCAATAATCTTGTTTCTTACCTGGGGGTTGTCAAAGGGGGCGCATGCCGCCTGGGCCAGTGCGGCGGCGGCTTCCCGGAGCTGCTCCGGGCCGGGGTCCTCCACCTGAAACATCTCCCTGGCCTTGTCCTCCTGCTTGTCCGGGTCCAGGGCGTCCAGAAGGCCGTTGACCAAATCCGGCAAGGACAGGCCGCCGGTTACCTGGCGGATTTCTTTCCGGGCTCCCTCATCAATTTCGGCTTCCAGCCGGGCCAGGCGGCCCGCCAGGGTGGTGAGGGTGTCCTCATCCCGCTGGCCCAGGGCCACGGAAATGAGGAGTTTGTCAAAGGGCACGCTCTTTTTGCGCTCCAGGGGCCGGGAGTCGGTCTTGTCGCTTTCGCACACCCCCACGGCGTCCACAATGACAAAGTGGCTCTTGTAGGGGGCGTCGGGGGTCACTGCAGTCAAATCGGTGGGGGAGATGGTGCGGGTGCCCCGTCCCTTCATCTGCTCAAAATAAACCGGCGATTTCACATCCCGCATGAAGAGCAGGCATTCAACGGGTTTGATGTCCGTGCCGGTGGAAATCATGTCCACGGTGACGGCGATGCGGGGATGATAGGAGTTGCGAAAGCTGGCAATCAGGTCTTCGGGCTTCTCCCCCGTGACCTTGTAAGTGATTTTTTTGCAGAATTCGTTGCCCTTGCCGAACTCCTCCCGCACGATATGCACGATGTCTTCGGCGTGGGAGTCATCCTTGGCGAAGATCAGAGTCTTGGGCACTTCGGTGCGGCCCGGGAAGATTTCCGGAAGTTTCTCCTTGAAGGTGCGGATGACGGTGCGGATCTGGTCAGGGGCCACCACCGCCCGGTCCAGCTGGGCCCCGGTGTATTCCAGGTCTTCATCCAGTTGCTCCCAGCGCACCTTGCGGGTGAGCTTGTCCCGCTTGTCAATGTAGTAGCCGGATTCCACCCGGCTTCCCTTTTCGGTGATTTCAGTCTGGATGCGGTAAACCTCATAGCCAACATTGACCCCATCCGCCACTGCCCGCTCATGACTGTATTCCATGACCAGATTCTGGTTGAAGAAGCCCAGGGTCTGCTTGGAGGGGGTGGCGGTGAGGCCGATGATGAAAGCATCAAAATATTCCAGCACCTGCCGCCAGAGATGGTAAATGGAGCGATGGCACTCATCCGTAATGATAACGTCAAAAGTCTCTATGGGGATGGCGGGGTTATAGGATACTTCCTTGGGTTTCTCCGGGATAGCCGGGAGGTCGAACAGGGAGTGCTCTTCCAACTCGGGGTCGGCCAGGTCAGGCTCCCCCCGGAGCATGGAGTAAAGGCGCTGGATGGTGGTAATGCACACCCGGCTTACCGGGTCCAAGGTGTTGGAGGTGAGGCGCTGCACATTGTAAAGCTCGGTGAACTTGCGCCCGTCATCGGGGGTGAGATACTGCTGGAACTCGGTCAAGGTCTGGCGGCCCAGGTTATTGCGGTCTACAAGAAAAAGCACCCGCCGGACATTGGCGAATTTGATGAGCCGGTAGATGAGGCTGACGGCCATGAAGGTCTTGCCGCTGCCGGTGGCCATCTGCACCAAGGCGCGGGGGCGGTCTTCGGCCAAGGAGTGTTCCAGGTTCTGGATGGCCTGGATCTGGCAGTCCCGGAGACCATGAGTAATAAGGGGAGGTAGTTGCCGGAGCCGGGCCCGGAGGGAGTCTCCCTGGGCCAGCCATTCTTTGAGGGTCTCGGGGCGATGGAAGGCGAAGAGGCGACGGGACCGGGGCTCAGGGTCGCGCAAATCCCGGAAGAAGGTCTCCTCTCCAGTGCTCTCATAGGCGAAGGGCAGGGGGGCCTGAATGTGGGGGACATTAACCGGGATGGAGACTAGGTATTTCGTGGTCTGCTCAGCCACCCCGCTCAACGTGGTGCCCGCGGGCTTGGCCTCAACCACCCCCAGGGCCTTGCCTCCCACAAAAAGGAGGTAATCGGCGAAGCCTTCCTCCATAGGGAACTCCCGCACGGCCACGCCTGGGGAAGCGGAGAGATTCAGGTTCTGGTAGTCCTGCACCTGCCAGCCGGCGGTCTCCAGGAGCTGATCAATTTTTTGGCGGGCCTTCTCCTCGGCCTTCATTGAATAGCCTTTACTAATCCGGGTCACTCCCGGGAATGCTTACAAAATAGCCGTTCAATAGGGAACGATTTTGAAGAGGCAAAAACCTCTTTTATATCCAGGACCTTGCAGGAAAAATCCTAAGTTAATTTTATAGCACAATAAACTCAGAGGTAAAAGACGGGACTTCCAATCTGGCGGGGAAACAGGTTTTGTGGGTAGGAGCAGGGGCAGTCCCTGTTTCACTAATCGGGTCGGAAAATTGACAAGATGACCAAAAGGCGTCTTATTACCCGGAAGAAAGCCGGAAGGCTTGCTGTCAGGAAACCGATAGGGATCAGGGCAGGCGGGTTCGCAGGCGGCTCAGTTCGGCGTTTGCCTCTGCCAGCTCCTTCTCTAATCTATTAAGGCGGGATTCGAGCTTCTCAAGGCGGAGGTATTTTTGTCTTTTCTTCTATCTGGATG
This sequence comes from Deltaproteobacteria bacterium, assembly GCA_019308625.1. Classification (GTDB taxonomy): domain Bacteria; phylum Desulfobacterota; class Desulfobaccia; order Desulfobaccales; family 0-14-0-80-60-11; genus DTHB01. The sequence continues at coordinate 1,652 of JAFDHU010000107.1, read as the reverse complement.
CCTAAATTTCTGAGTAAATTTAATGCCTCTTGTGCCCTAAATCTTCTTTTCCTGCCTTGAGCGATTTTGTAGGCCACTTCTACGAGATAGACCGGGGGATATCCCCTTCCCTCCACGATCGCATCTTTCTTCTTAGATTTCCTCTTAGGAGAAATAACACTCACATCAATTTGGGCCGCGGCCTGCCGTATGTGCTCTTTTTTGATGTTTTGAGAATTCATTGACCTTCCTCGAAAAAACCTTGGCTGTCGTTCGGGCTCCTGCCTTTGAAGATTACCTGTCATGTCGATCGCTGCAAGGCCTTGTTGTAATTCTTGGATTCTTTCAAGGCAAAACTGAATCGCAACCGGCACATCATCTCTGTGATGAATTTCTGGGTTCAGTAGAGCTTGGGGTAGAATCTCCCGTAAATGCTCAAAAACATATCTCCAGGGAATGGGATCCGCAAGAGATGGAGGGCCATGTTTTCTATGAATGTGCAACCCCTTAATGGCTTCTCTTGGGATCAAGTCGAGTTCTTGTATGAACCGTTTTCCGGTGGCGGTAAATAACTGCTGCACATCCAAAACAATGCCCACGTGGGTCTCCAAATCAGCATGTTTTTCCTTCAGGTATTTCCAAAATGAGTTTAAGTGACGCCCCGTAGAGATAAATTGCTTTGTGCGGTTTTCCAGCAGAATAATCAGTGTTGAGGAATATTCTTTTTCGAATGCTTCCAATATTTCCCGACACGCGCACAATAGGTTTTCGTTAGAGTTGCCTCTACCGCCCGGATGAATCTCGATGAACGAGGCCGGATATCCCAAGTAATCACACAAATTAAGGAGCATCTGGACCAGCTTTTTCCTCCATTGTGTGTCGTGCCAGGCAAGTTTGACTTGTCTTCTCCGCATCGGCTCAGTATGGAGAATATAGCCCAAACACTTTTCAGATCGGGTAGGTTCATATAGTCTCCCGATTGCACTCTCATCAAGGAATGAACCTACAGACAATCCAGTTCGGTTAACCTCTGACTGGTTCTTTATAAAATCAGCCGGAACCTCGACATACCGACATCCGGTTTGGCGCGCTAGCTTAGAGCGTTCATCCAAACCACCCCGGCTGCCTCTACGATTCAATTGTGAAACGTTGGGATAAACGAGTTTCAGTTCCATGGCCTCCCCCGGCGGTTTGGGGCTTCCCGGCGGCTTCATTTCAGTATCCGGCATGGAAGTCCGGGGGCTCTGACGAGCATCTCGTTGCAGTTCCGAGTTCCCTGCCAAACGGCCTGATTTTGCCGGTCAGCCCCCGCCGGCTCAGCGCCCCATGATCAGATCAAAAAGCTTATCAGCCTTTCCCGGGTCATAGCGCCGTAGCTCCTTGAGGGCCTGCAGGGCCGCGGTCCGGTTGCCGGACAGGGCATAGGCAAGGGCAAGGCAAGTCCAGGCCTCGGCAAGATCGGGCTTCAGGCGCAGGGCCTCCCGAAAGGCGTCGGCGGCCTCTCGCCAGCGGCCAAGCTGGTCATGGGCAACCCCCAGGTTGAACCAGGCGGCTGGGTTTTTCGGCTCGGCCTGGACCAAGCGGTGGACATGGTCCAGGAGGCCCGGCAAGTCTCGGGCTTTTGAAAGCGCCTCGGCACGGTCAAGCCAGTATCCCTGGGCGCTGGGGCCCGG
>JAFDHU010000106.1 GCA_019308625.1 Deltaproteobacteria bacterium | reverse complement strand
TCCAAGGACAAGGCCTCCCGGATGAAGGTCTGGGAGGAAATCAGCTTTGCCTACCACAACGAGGGGGTGGTGGAAGGCACCATTGTGGCCAAGGTCAAAGGCGGCATGTCCGTGGACTTGGGTGGCATCATCGCCTTTCTGCCCGGCTCCCAGGTGGATCTGGCGCCGGTGCGCAATCCGGACAACTACCTCGGCCAGCGCTACACCTTCAACGTCCTCAAGTTCAACCGCAAGCGTCGCAATGTGGTGCTATCCCGGCGCACCGTCCTGGAGAAAGCCAAAAACGAAGCCAAGGCCACCCTGCTGGCCACCCTGGAGGAAGGCAAGGTGGTGGAAGGGGTGGTAAAAAATATCACCGACTACGGCGTATTTGTAGATTTGGGAGGGCTGGACGGCCTGCTGCACATCACCGACCTTTCCTACGGCCGCGTCCGGCATCCCTCCGATCTCTTACAGGTGGGGGACAACATCACCGTCAAGGTGCTGAGCTTTGACCGGGAAAAAGAGCGTATCTCCCTGGGACTCAAGCAGCTCTTTCCCGACCCCTGGACCCTGGTGCCGGAGAAATATCCGGTGGGCTCCCGGGTAACCGGCAAGGTGGTGAGCCTCACCGACTACGGGGCCTTTGTGGAGCTGGAGCCAGGGGTGGAGGGACTCATCCACATCTCGGAGATGTCCTGGACCCGTAAGATCCGCCACCCCAACCAGGTCCTGCGGGCCGGCGATGTGGTGGAAGTGGTGGTTCTGGATGTCCACCCAGAGCGCAAGCGCATCTCTTTAAGCCTCAAACAGGTGGAACCCAACCCCTGGGAGGTCATCGGCGAAAAATACCCGGAAGGCTCGGTCATTGAAGGAAAAATCAAAAACATCACCGACTTCGGCATCTTCATCGGCATTGACGAAGGCATTGACGGCTTGGTGCATATCTCCGACATCTCCTGGACCAAGCGCTTCAAGCATCCCTCCGAGGTTTACAAAAAGGGGCAGACGGTCCAGGCCAAGGTGCTGCACATTGACAAGGAGAATGAGCGCTTTTCCCTGAGCATCAAGGCGCTCATCCCCAACCCCTGGGATACCATTGATGTCCGCTTCCCGGTGGGCACCGTGGTTTCCGGCCCCATCACCAACATCACCGACTTCGGCCTGTTCGTGGAGATTGAAGAGGGCATTGAGGGGCTGGTGCATATCTCGGAGCTGAGCCGGGACAAGGAAAAACGGGCGGCCCTCAAGGTGGGCGATGTCATCCGGGCCAAGGTGATTCACAGCTCACCCCAGGAGCGGCGCATCGGCCTTTCCGTGCGCCGGCTGGAGGCTGAAGAGGAGCAGCGGACCTACCGGGATTACATGAAACCTTCTCAGGAGGCCACCTCCAATCTCGGGGAAATTCTTCGGGAGACTTTGGAAAAAAGCTAACCCCGCCAACCGGGGCAGAAACCAGACGGCAGGGCTATGGAAAAGCGTCGTCCCGTCCTTTCATCCTGTTTGCTCACGCTTTTGGTATTGGTTTTTCTGGTGGGGCTTTCCCTTATAACCTTTACCTGGTGGGAAAAGGGATCTCTGTGGTTCGCCAAGGACAAGGTAGGAGTGATTGAGATCAAAGGGCTCATCACCAAGTCGCTGCCCGTCCTGAAGAACCTGCGGCAGTTCGCCGAGGCAGACCACATCAAGGCCATTGTGGTGCGCATTGACTCGCCGGGGGGCGCGGTGGGGCCCTCCCAGGAGATTATGCGGGAAATTGAGAGGACCAGGAAAAAGAAGAAGGTGGTGGCCTCCCTGGGGACCGTGGCCGCCTCCGGGGGCTACTACGTGGCCTGCGCCGCGGATGTGATTTTCGCCAACCCGGGCACCGCCACCGGCAGCATCGGAGTCATCATCAAGCTGGTGAACGTGGAGAACCTGGTCAAAAAACTGGGCGTGGATTTTTACTCCATCCAGGCCGGGGAGCTGAAGGACCTGGGCTCCCCCTTCCGACCCATAACCCCCAAGGAGCGGGCCGTGCTGCAGAGTCTGCTGGACAGTATCCACCAGCAGTTCATCGCCGATGTGGCCCGCAACCGCAAACTGCCTTTGGAGAAGGTGAAGAAACTGGCGGACGGCCGCATCTTCACCGGCCAGAAGGCCAAAGAGCTGGGGCTGGTGGATGAGATGGGCAACTTCCAGGACGCGGTGGAAAAGGCCGGCCGCCTGGGCGGCATCAAAGGCAAAGTGGAAACCGTGTTCCCCGAAAAGAAGCGCTTTTCCCTCCTGAGCTTCATCCTGGGCCGGGAGGTGGAGGAAAGCTTGGCCAGCCTGGCCTTCCCCTACCCGGAGCCGGCCTTCCTGCCACCCTGGTTCAGGTAAGGCCGCTCCTGAAAAGAACCAGAAAGGGTGGGCTTGCGGGCCCACCTTTTTTTGCTTGGCTTTTTTGAGAGCCGCCCTCAGGCAAAGGCGCTCACATCCCCCTGTCCTTCCCGGATGACCTCCGGCACGTCATCTATCAGGGAAATGATGCTGGAGGGCTTGGGCGGAATAATGCCTGCGTCAATAACGACGCTCAGGTGCGGCTTGAACATTTCGGCAATGTCGTAAGGGTCGCTTTCCGCCAGACTGCCGGCCAGGTTGGCGCCGGTGGAGATGATGGGGTGGCCCAGGATTTTGATGAGCCCCAGGGCGATGGGGTGGTTGGGCACCCGGATGCCCACGGTGTTCCGCTTGGTCTGCAGAATCTTGGGCACCTGCCGGGAGGCCTCCAGGATAAAGGTATAGGGGCCGGGCAGCAGGCGCTTCATGGTCTTGTAGGCGTAATTGCCCACCCGGGCGTATTCGCTGATGTTCTTGAGGTCAGCACAGATAAAGCTGAAGGGCTTGGACAAAGGCCGCCGCTTGATCTGATAGAGTTTGGCAATGCCTCTGGTATTGTAGAGATCACAGCCCAAGGCGTAGCCGGTGTCAGTGGGGTAGCCGATGAGTTCGCCGGTCTCCAGCGCCGCGGCCACCCGGCGCAGCAGACGCTCCTGGGGGTTGACGGGGTTGATTTTCAGGATGGTTGGCAGCTTGGCTTTCATGTAGGTCCATGAACCTCCGTTAGGAAAGGCTTTGTTCCGGCCCTTGGCCGTTAGAGGAAACCCGCCGGCCTGGCGGCGCGCCGGGCCGCACCTTTTTTCTTATCAGAAAACGCCCCGGCGGGGGAGAGTAAAATTGGTCTGAAAAACTGCTGCAGCAGGCCGCCGGCCCTCCCCTTTGCCCGTTTTGCCCTGCTGGAACTAGCGGCGGGGCCTCCTTTTGATGAGTGAGCCCTTCTTTCGGCTTCGTGGCTTGCCTTCGGCCCCGCCAGGGCCGGAGGCGGCGTCTTGCCTGGAAGCGGCCCGGGCCAGCAGCAGATTCTGCACCTGGTCGCGGTGCCAGTGGGGGTCCCACCACTCCCGGGGGTCCACAAATTCCCCCTGCAGCAGCACGGAGAAATGCAGGTGATCGCCGCCGGCCAGTCCGGTGGCGCCGGTGCGGCCCAGAATCTGGCCCTTGCGTACCCGGTCGCCCGGCTTTACCTCAATCCGGCTCAGGTGGCCGTACATGGAAAACACCCCCAGGCCGTGGTCCAGAATCACCGTGTTGCCATAAATCCCCAAAGGTCCGGCCCAGACCACCAGGCCGTGGTTGGCCGCGGGAATCGGGCTGCGCTCCAGGGAGGCCAGATCTTCCCCCAGATGCACCTGGTGGTCTATAACTTTCCCGGCAAAAATATAGGTGCGCTGATCCCCGAAGCGGGCCATGGGCTTGCCCCGGAAGCGTTGGAAGGCCCCCTCCCAGAGCTGCTTCGGCTGGCTTTCCCGGCAGATTTCCCGCACCTTCTCGTGGTTGGCCCGCCGCAGCTCCCGGTTGACCGACAGAAAGCCCTGCACCGGCTCGCCTCCCGCCCCAAAAGCTGCAGCCACCCGGCGCAGAAAGGCCTCTGAGAGGTTCAGCTCATCCTGCCGCCAGCGCCGGGGCTTGAGGTTCAGGGATATAGTGCGTTTCACTTCCCGCCCCCACCGGGGTTGGGCCACCAGCTCTATCTGCAAGGGTCGCTCCGGCTCCAGAGGCACGGGAAACAGCACCACATAATCGCCTGGCTCCCCTCCGGGGCGGGGAAAGCCCCGGTAAAGGAAACCGCCCACCCTGACACCGCTGGCCTTCACCTCCTTGTTGAGGTGGTAGACCAGCACGCCGGTACCGCCGCAGTGCAGCAGGTGGTTGACCGACAGAAAGGTAAGGTTCACCGGCACCAGGTCAATGACCACCTCTTTGGTCAGGGTCCGGGTGCGACCTCGGAAGAAGTTGTGCCAGGACCGGTCCCGGGCGATGACAGTGAGCACCCCCTGGCCTTCTTTCAGGCCCAGGGCCCGGGCCTCAATGATCACCGGGATCTCCTCTTCCACCCCCGGCTCCCCTCCCGGGGGGAAGGCCCGATTCAGGACCACTTTTTCCTGTCCGCCCTGGGTCACCGCGACCCGGACCTCCCGAAGGCCGCTGTCGGCGTCCCCTGCCTTCACTGTTATGGAAGTCTTGGCCCCGAGCACCATCTGCTCCGGCGGTGCTAACAGCCTGACCCAGGGCTCGCCCCAATCCAGCTTCGGGACGCCCCACCACACCAGCAGGCCCGCCAAGGCCAGGGGCACCAGCCACACCATCAAGCCGGTCTTCCGGCTTCCCAAAGACTTCCGGCGCTTGAACATGCGCATTATGGTATCAGCAAATTTCTGCTGGGGCAAGAAAGGGCTTTGTCCCCGGGCCCGCATTCTGCCTTGACCCCGCGGCGGTCGCCGCCAGGAGGAGGTTCCTTTTTGGGCCCAATCCCTGGTTGCCCGGCTCAGTTTTTGATTGCTGGTCCAATCTGGTAGTATGTTATTATCGGTGCGGTTTGGGTCAATAGATCATGGCTGCAGAACCTGCGGAAATCTCTATAGTTCTGGGAGGGTTGCACTGCGCCGCCTGCGTGGCCCGGGTGGAGCGCGCCCTTAAAGCCGTACCGGGGGTACTGGAGGCCCGGGTCAATCTGGCCACCCGCAAGGCCCTGGTCCGCTATGACCCGGCCCGGGTGACGGTGGAGGATTTGAAGGCCACGGTGACCCAGGCCGGCTACCAGGTGGAAAGCTGGACCCGGGCCGGAGAACTCCCCGCCCCGGCACCCCAGCCGGAGGTGGAGACCCGGGCCTTGAAGCGGCGCTTCCTCTTGGCCTTGAGCTTAAGTCTGCCGGTATTTGTCTTATCCCTGACGTATCTTTTTCCCACGTTTTCCCTGGGCCTCTCCCGGGAAACCTCCCATTTGCTGATGTTCTCCCTGACCACGCCGGTGCTGTTTTATGCCGGGGCGCCCTTCTTTGTAGGAGCCCTGCGGGCGGCCCGGCACTTTTCCGCCAACATGGATTCCCTGGTGGCCCTGGGGACCTCGGCGGCCTATGGCTACTCGGTGTGGGTCACCTTCTTCCCGGCCCAGGTGGCCGCCTTCGGCCAGGAAGCTGCGGTTTACTATGACACCACCGCGGTAATCATCACCTTTATCCTGCTGGGCCGCTGGCTGGAGGCCCGTTCCCGGGG
>JAFDHU010000105.1 GCA_019308625.1 Deltaproteobacteria bacterium | reverse complement strand
CTTCAACCGCACCTGCCAGGAGCTGACCGGCTATCGGGCCGAGGAAGTGCTGGGCCGGCTGTTTTGGGACCTCCTGCTCCTCCCTGAGGAGCGGGAAGCCGTCATGGAAGTATTCCACAGGCTGGCAGCCGGACAGTTTCCCTCTACCCATGAGAACCACTGGCTGACCAAAAACGGCGGGAAAGTGCTGATTTCCTGGTCCAACACGGCCCTGGTAGGCGATGACGGCCGGGTGGAGTATGTCATCGGCACAGGTCTTGACATCTCCAGTCGCCGAAAAATGGAAGAGGCCCTGCGGGAGAGTGAAGAGCAGTTGCGCCTCCTGGTGGACCAAGGCTTTGACGGCATTTTTGTTCACGAAAACTTCCGAATTGTGGATTTAAACGACCGAATGGCGGACATCACCGGATATTCTCGAGCCGAGCTGCTCGGGATGCAGGCCATTGACCTCTTTACCCCAGCTTCCCAACAGCGTATCAGGAATTACATCTCCTCAGGCAAGCGGGGCTACCTGGAGCTGGAACTGCAGCGAAAGGATGGCCGCCTTATCCTGGTGGAATCTTTTGGCGCTCCTTGCACCTTCCGCGGCCGGAAGGCCAGGATTGTGGCCTTGCGGGATGTCAGTGCCCGCCGGCAGGCCGAAGAGGCTTTGAAAGCTAGTGAAGAGCAGTACCGCCTCCTGGTCAAGACCCTGCCCGCCGTGGTTTTTAAGGGCTATGCCGACTGGTCGGTGGATTTCTTTGATGACAAAATCCAGGAACTCACCGGCTATCCCAAGGCAGACTTCGACTCCCGGCAGCTGAAGTGGTGCGACGTGGTTCTTCCTGAAGACCTTCCCCACATGAAAGAGGCGGCCAGCCGGGCCCTGAAAACCACCAAATCCTATGTCCGGGAGTACCGCATCCGCAACCGGGCCGGGGAGATCCGCTGGCTCCAGTCCCGGGCCCAGATCGTCTGCGACGCCCGGGGCAAGATTGACTATATCACCGGGGTGTTCTTTGACATCACGCCCCAAAAGGAACTGGAGAAAGAACTGCAGGAGTACCGGGAACATCTGGAAAGACTGGTGCAGGAGCGCACCGCGGAACTGATCCGGGTGAACGAACAGTTGCGGGCCGAAATCGCCGAGCGCCAGCGCTTTGAACAGGCCCTGCGGTCCCTGGCTTCGGAGCTCTCCCTGACCGAGGAGCGGGAACGCCGCCGCCTGGCGGAATTTCTCCATGACGAGATCGGCCAGAGCCTGGCCCTGGCCAAGCTCAAGCTGGCCGAGCTGGAACAGGAACTGGCGTCCTCCCCCCTGGCCAGCCAGGCCAGCGAGGTGAGGACTTTCCTGGATCGGGCCGTGCACTCCACCCGCAACCTGACCTTTGAGCTCAGCCTGCCCATCCTCTATGAGATGGGCCTGCAGGAGGCGGTGGAATGGCTGGCGGAGGAATTTCAGAAGCAGCACGGGCTCCAGGTGGCAGTGCAGCGGAGCCCGCATCCCGTATCCCTGGCGGAAGGCGCCCGGGTGCTGCTGTTTCGCCTGGTACGCGAACTTCTGACCAATGTGGTGAAGCATGCCCGGGCCAGCCGGGCCCGGATAGTCTTCCGCCGCACCAAGAACCTCTTGTATATTCAGATTGAGGACGATGGGGTCGGCTTTGACGCGGCCCCAAATGCTGCCTTTGCTCACGGCACCGTGGGCTTCGGCCTGTTCAGCGTGCGGGAGCGCCTCAGCCATTTGGGGGGGCGCCTGACAGTGGATTCGGCGCCGGGCCGGGGCACCCGGATTACCATCTCCTTGCCTTTCAAGGCTGATGGGGATGGTTCGTCTGTAAGTTGAAAGAAACTGTCCCCAAGACCCTTTTTCAGGCAACCCCGGCCTTCACCGGGCACCCCGACCCACGGACCGAAAGGAGAAACTCATGAACCGACCCAAACTCAATTTTGTCATTGATGCTGTAATGTTTCTGCTCCTGGCAGCCATAGCCGGTATCGGTCTGCTGATGAAATTTGTTCTGATCCCCGGCCGGGAACGCTGGGTCAAATACGGCCGGCAAGTGGACCTGTACCTCTTCGGCTGGGACCGTCATGATTGGGGCGACCTGCACTTCTATCTGGCCCTTGTTCTGGCCGCGGTCCTGACCCTCCATATAATCCTCCACTGGTCTCAAATCGTGGTCCTGTTTCATCGACTGGTAACCGCTCCTAGAGCCAGGACGGTGGTTTTTTGGGTTTTTCTGGCCCTTGCTCTGCTTCTGCTTTTCTTTCCTTTCCTGTTCTCCCCGGAAGTCCGGGAGGGGGGCCGGGGATGGCGGTGGCAGTCCAGCAGCCCGCCGCTGGCGGCCACAGCCTCTGCCCGGAAAAACCGGAGAAACCGCCCTATTGCCCATAGAGCCGCAGCAGTTCCCGGCCTTCCTCCAGGGTGGTCTCCCCCTCAAAGCGGAAGGGTATGCGGATGAGGCCTCCCAGCACTGAGGCCAAGCGGAACCCCCCGCTGAGGCGGTAGTGCAAGGGACGGCCGCTTAAGGCGGCGGGCGTCAGGCTCAGAACCGCCGGAAGCCTGACCACCACCGGGAACTCCACTTCCGCCTGCCCCCCGGGAGGCAGATAAAGGCGCTGACGGCTGGCACCCTGGGCCACGCTCTTTCCTTCCAGCCAGAGTTGATAATCGTAGCCCCGGAGGTCCAGGGGCTGCCGGTTGGGATTTTCCACAGCCAGAATGCAGGTCAGGGGCCATCCTTCCCGGGTGGGCAGGCCCGGAACGACCCCCTGGAGATGCACCCTGGGCGGCTCGATTTCCCCCCTGGCCAGTTGCCTGACCCCACAGCCCACCAGCAGCAAGGTTCCCAACAGCAGCAATACCAGCTTCCTGTCCGGTTTCCGTACCATCCCTAGCCTCCTAACTTGCCTTGCCGCCTTCCCACCTCGCCAAGCCAAAGGGCAGGCTTTGCAGCCTGCCCTTTAGACTGGCCAAATTTCCTCGGGTTAAGGTCTTTTTCTTAGGCCCTATTTGTTGGCCTTCCCGAAGACCTCCGGCGGCTTTGTGGTGGTGCCGGTGGCCGCGGGATACTCCACCGCCCGGTAGGCCTTCCGGTTGTGCTTGATGAGGTCGTTGGCTTCCTCCACGAATCTCACAAACCGGTTCTTGAGCTCATAGAAGCCGTGCCACCAGGTGTAGTCCGGGGCCATCATCTGGGCGCCCATGCGGGCCCGGCGGCCTTCATGGTGCCACAGCTCATAGAATTCCACTTCCAGACGCTCGTCAAAGAACTTGGACTTATCCAGCAGCTTTTTGGCGTAGAGCTTGTCCAGCTTCTTCTTGGCCGGCTTGAAGTAGGTGTCGTTGTATTCCTTCATTACCAGGTCCATCTTGGTGTAATGGTCCTCCACCCACCCTTTGCTGTGGCACTGCATGCAGATGGCCTGCATTTTCTTTCGCTCCACCTTCCAGTCGGTCTGGGCCGGGAAGGGTTTGAACTCCGAGGGCCGGATGCTCAGAGGTGCCTGGGACTCCCAGGAGAGGCGTTCGGTGACGTCATGGGTGGTGAGAACCTGGCCCGCTCCGGACATATGGCAGGAGGCGCAGGTGGGGCCGCGGTAGTCCACCCCCGGCGTCCAGGTACCCGGCGCCGCATCCCAGAGGTATTCGTGGCCGAAGGCCTCATAGATGTCGCCGTGTTTGGACTCCTGGTAGATTTCAATCTGAGGGTGATCCGGTCCCAGGTGGCACTGGCCGCAGGCTTCCGGCTTGCGGGCGTCCATCACCGCGAAGCGATGGCGGGTATGGCAACTGGTGCAGCCGCCCTTGCTGCCGTCCAGGTTGAGGCGGCCCACGCCCACGTTGGGCCAAGTCAGAGGGTCAAGCTTGCCGTCCTTGACTTTGAGTATGGTGCCGTGGCAGTAGAAGCAGCCGGAGGCCCGCTCGATGGCGCTGTTCATCCCCTCGTTGAGCCAGGGGTCCAGCTTCCAGATGATTTCCAGGGTGTTGGCGTGCTTGCTCCGGTTGTACTGGGTCACTTCATCCGGATGGCAGCGGGAACAGTCCTTGGGGGTTACTACTGCGGCCACCGGCACCCGGTATTTGGCTTGGCCCCAGGGATTGTCGGAGCGCTGATACTGCTTGAAGTGCTCCTGGCTCACATCCGGGTCGGTGGCTTCGGCCTGATGGCAGTCCAGGCAGGTGATGTTGGCGCTGGCGTGGCGGCTCCGGGCCCAGTCAGCGAACAGACCCGGGTTTTCCTGCTTGTGGCATTCCAGGCAGGCCACCGCGCTCTCGGGCATGCTGCGCTCAAGGCGGAACTCCTTGGCCTTGGGGAGATTGACGACTTTAGGGGCCTTCTGTCCCCGGGCCGTCCCTCCCGGCACCGACACCAATGCCAGGATGCCTGCCACTGATAACCAGAATGTCATGCGCCGCTTCATCAGCTCGCCCTCCTTGCCCGTCGGGTTCACCACCTGGACCTAGCGAACCCACGCTCCTACTGGCATACTTTGTAGTCATAATAGGCCTTGGCGTTATGCACCAGGTTGCGGTGGCAGTCAAAACAGCTCTTTTCATACCCTGGCCGGGGATAGAGCACCGTCCGGTGAGCCAGCATCGCCCCCCGCTGATATGGCAGGTAAATCAGGTTGCGGTGGCACTTCAGACACTGAGCGTTCTTGATGGTAGCATAGGCCACCTGGCGGTTTCTTTCATGGTCGTATTCAGTGAGGAAGAGGTGTTTGACTACGTCCTTGGCCCCATGGAGAGTCTTGGCATAAAAAAAGTTCATGGTGTCCTGAGGGGCCGGCAGGTGACAGTCCATGCAGTCGGCCACAAAACCCTGGCTGTTGTTGACATGAGTGGAGGTGCGCCAGGTGTTGTAAGCGAATTCAATTTCATGGCAGGAGGCGCAGAACCCCGGGGTGGAGGTGCGCACCATGGTGTAGTAGGTGAGGCTGAAAAGGGGGAAGCCGAGGACCACTCCCACAACGATGTAGATGAGGGGCTTGAGAACTCTTCGCATGACCGGCTCCCCGGTTCAGGTGGAAGGTTGCCCCGCTAGTTACCCCGGCCAAAATGGTTAAATTATATTGATCAGTGGAGATTTTACAATTTAAAAATTGACCCCCCTGGAAATAATTTCTTCCGGCCGGGGCCCTCGGGGGCAGACCCCTCCCTGACCCGGCAAATAATTGTTACCCGTGACTAGTGCAGCACAGCTCGTGGAGGAGAGAGCCGGGAAATCGGAAGTCCCCTACTTACAAAATCTCCCCTCAATAAGGGTAGTCTCAATCGAAGGTGACTTCTTCCCCGGGCAACTCCAGCTCCTGGGGAAATTCCCGGAAGGGAAAGGGCCGGGCATTGTCGTTCAGGGTCAGGTAGCGTATCACCCGGTAGCCGTAGGCTGCGGCCTGGTTCCCGAAGTTCCGGGCCGGCTCACTGGGACGCTGGTTGATAAACAAATAAACATATTGAAACAGGGTGATCAGGAAAACCGCCCCCTGGACCAGTCCCAGGACCATCAGGAAGAAGAACGCTCCTTGGAGAAATCGGTGACTCCCTAAGGGTTATCTTCCTTGGCCGCCGGGGGCTTCAGGGTTCCAGGACCTGTCTGATCTGGATGAAGCGCAGCAGCCCGGTCTTGGTGACCATGCCCAAAAGTTGCCCGTTGCTCATCACCAGGAGGCGTTCCTCACCTTCCCGGGACATTTTCACCAAAGCATCGGCCAGAGAGGCCTCTTGCTCAATGAGCATGGTGTCTTTCAGGGGGGTCAAGATGTCCCGCACCAGGGTGTACGGCTGTCGATCTCGGGGGATGCTTTTCACCGCGGTCAGGGACACCACCCCCAGAACCCGGCCGTTTTCCTTCACCGGAAAGCCCCGGTAGGCATATTGCAGGAAGTAGTCGTGCACCAGATCGGCCACGGTGATATCCGGGGGCACGCTGATCACCTCCCGGACCATCACTTCCTCCACCCGCACCCCTTCCAGGGCCTTGCGGACCACCACCTCTTCATAACCCTGGATGGACATGCCCCTAAGGAACATGCCGATGAACACCAGCCACAGGCCGCTGATGAGGGCGCCGGTGAAAATCTGCAGGCCGCCCAGAAACATCAGGGCCAAGGCGAAGCCTTTGCCCATGTCGGCGGCGATCTTGGTGGCCCGGGTCAGCGACCCGGTCCGGCGCCACCAGATGGCCCGGAAGATGCGGCCGCCGTCCAGGGGAAAGCCGGGAATAAGGTTGAAAATCCCCAGGGCCAGATTGATCCAGGCCAGATAGCCGAACACCGCCACTATCATGGAAGGTTGCAGACCCCGGAGAAAGGCCTGGAGAATCCAGAAAAAGGCGGCCAGGGCAAAGCTGCTCAAGGGCCCCACCACCGCAATCTTCAGCTCCGTCTCCGGGTCCTTGGGCTCCTGGGCCAAGCGGGAGACGCCCCCGAAAATGAACAGGGTGATTTCTGGAATCTCTATGCCCGAGCGAATGGCCACCAGGGAGTGGGCCAGTTCATGTATCAAAACCGAGGCAAAAAACAGCAAGGTGGCGATGAACCCGGCAATCCAATAGGTTTGGGAGGTCTGGCCGGGGAAGTGGCGGGGAAAATACCCGGCGGACAGGGCCAGCAGCACCAGGACGAAAATCACAAACCAGGAAATGTCCAGGCTGATTCTGATGCCTGCCACCCTGAACAGGGTTATGCCCCTGCTGATAGGGTTGGCGCGAAGTTTGGCAGCCATTGGCTTTACTCCTTAGCATGAGAGATGGGCGACTCAGGGCTCACCGGCAAAAACCCGAGTCTCGCCGATTTGCAGCACCACGAACTGGGTTTCCGGAATCTTAGCCTGTTTCAGGGCCTCCTGCAAATAGAGAGGGGGCTCCCCCAGGGGCTCCTCCGTCAGCTTGAAGGTCCCCCAGTGCATGCCGATGGAGTGGCGGGAACCCACGTCCTGGTGAATGCGCACGGCTTCCTCCGGGTTGGCATGCATGGGCCGCATGAACCAGCGGGGCTGGTAGCCCCCGATATGGATGAGGGAGAGCCGCATGGGTCCTAGGCGGTTGCCGATTTCCTTGAAATGGGGGCAGTAGCCGGTGTCGCCGGTAAAGTAAATCCGGCCGGCCGGAGTCTCCAGCACCCAGCCGCACCACAGGGTCCGGTTGCGGTCAAAGAGGGTGCGCATGGAAAAATGCTGGGCCGGCACGCAGTGCAGACGCACGGCCCCGAAGCTGGCGGTCTGCCACCAGTCCAGCTCCTGGACCCGGAACAAGCCGTTCCGGTGGAACCAGGACGCCAGCCCCAGGGGCACAAAGAACTGCACGGAGTGGCCCAGCCGCACCACGGTGCGCCGGTCCAGATGATCGTAATGGTTGTGACTGATTACCGTGGCGTGAACTGGGGGGAGCTCCTCCAGGGACAATCCCGGCGGCACCCGGCGTTTGGGTCCCACAAGGCCCAGGGGCGAGGCCCGCTGGCTGAAAATAGGGTCAGTGAGAATGTTCAGACCGGCCACCTGCAGAAGAAAAGTGGAATGTCCGATCCAGGTAACCTGAATGGTCTGCGGGTCCGGATGATGCACTCGGTTCAGATCCGGGGCCACCGCCCGGGGCCGATATTCCGGCACATCTTCTGCCAGCAGAGCTGGCTTTTCCCGGGGGGCCAAGCCGAAGCGCCAGCGCCAGAAATTCCAGACCCAGCCATCTGGTTCCAGGTAAACGTTGCGGAAACCATTGGATGAATGATGGGACGGGGCAGGGTTGCTGCCGCTGGCCAGCGGCTCCGGCCCCCAGGCCGCCCCCAACCCCACGATGGCCAGCCCCAGCGACACCAGGCTGATGATCTTGCCGCTCATTCCCCTCTTTCGGATTCCGTTATCCAGGTCTTGGTACTTCTCCCGTGGGGCAATTCCCTGCTTAAGGTCAAGATTTCCAGGTGATGCTGCCTTTTACCCGATGAGCCACTTGTGCCGTGATTTTTCTTTTAACATAATTGCGTGTGTGGGAGAATCAAGGAAGCGGACTAAGCCGGCGCAGCCTCCGCTTTCCTTGGCATGCCCTTCCGGTTGAAATATGAGTACAGATTTTAACACGAACTTGGGGATGGTGCAGGGAGGCCGCTACCTGGCCCGATGCCGGAAATGCGGCCGCTGGCTGGAGGTTCAGCCCCGGGCCAGCGGCTCTGAACCCTATTTCGCCCACCAGGAGGCGGAATTTGTCTGCTGCGGGCTCAAACAGCGGGTCACCTTTGTCCGGGAAAAAGATGAACTGGATTTTCATTAAACGCATCCCGTGGGACATGCCGGATAATCCTTGCCGGAGTGCCACATGGCTCTGATTAGCTGCCGGGAATGCGGCCGGGAGGTAAGCACCGAGGCCTTAGCCTGTCCTCACTGCGGGGCGCCTGCGCCGGGGCAGCAAAAAACGTGGTGGAGGTTCCTGGGCCTGAAGAGGCCCTGGGGCTTTGAATGGAAATCAGCCCGCACCTTCAAGGGCTATCCCCTGGTGCACGTGGCAGTGGGTTGGAACGAGCAGGGCCGCCTGCGCGTGGCCAAAGGGGTCATCGCCATCGGCCAGTTTGCCGTGGGAGCCGTGACCATTGCCCAATTCGGCGTCGGCCTGCTGTTCGGCTTCGGCCAGTTTATTTTCGGCCTCACCGCGCTGGCCCAGTTCGCCGGAGGCCTGCTGGTGGGGGTGGGGCAGTTCGCCTGCGGCTACGTAGCGGTGGGCCAAGTAGTGGTGGGTTACTACGGCCTGGCCCAGACCGGCTGGGCCGAATTCCTCTGGAGCATCAAAAGAAAAGACCCGGAAGCGGTAACCTTTTTCCAGGAGTTGTGGCGGGCCATCAGGCACCTGCTGAATCTCTGAGCTTGATTCCCTCGGGACCCAGCTCCCTGCTTTCACCTTC
>JAFDHU010000104.1 GCA_019308625.1 Deltaproteobacteria bacterium | reverse complement strand
GGAAGCCCGGGATGATGGGCGGCTGCCAAATTTTTTCCTTGGGATCTGTCAGCAGTATAGAAGGACCAGGTGGGGTTGTCCACTGGTTTTTCAAGACAAAAAATCTAATTATTACATTAACATAGCCTGCCTGTCCTGCCGGGACGGGGCCTGCCGGGGATAATTTTTTTAAAGGTGGTGCGGTCAAAAAATGGCGCCTCCGGAAATAGCGGCACCCAGGAGCGCCCCTCCGGTTACCTACGGACCACCAGCCGAAAACCAGAACCCTTTAACTCTCCGGCACCACTTCCAGTCGGATGGTGGCCCGGACATCCGGGCCCAGCCGCAAGGGAACTTCGTATTCGCCCAACTGTTTGATGGGCCCCGGCAGTTCAACCTGCTTTTTGTCCAGGTGAAATCCTTTTTCGGCCAGTACCTCGGCCACCATGGCCGCGGTGACCGAGCCGTACAGCCGTTCCTGTTCGCCGACGCGCTGGGGGATGGTCAGCACCAGACCCTCCAGTTTGTCGGCCAAGGCCCGGGCGGCTTCCCTTTCTCTTTGCAACTGGGTTTCATAGCGGCGGCGTTCCTGTTCAAAGCGGGCCAGGTTGCCGGGGGTGGCTTCCAGGGCCTTGCCCTGGGGGATAAGGTAGTTGCGGGCATAGCCCCGGGCCACCTCCACGATTTGTCCGGGTTCGCCCAAGCCGGGTACATAGGCAGTTAAAATGACTTTCACAGCCAATCACCTCATGCGTTCTTAGGCTGATGGAGGCGGCGGAAATCCAGCCACAAATCCATCAGTCCCAGGATAATTACCAGGAAAAACAGGGGGTTCATAAACAGCAGGGCATAGCCCAGCAGCCGCAGAGCCCCCGGGGCGTTATAGCGCTGGAACAGGGCAGCCACCACCGCCACCCCCTGACAAAAGTACAGGAAGCTCAGCACCAGCAGGAGATTCAGGCAGATCAGGCGCAGTCCCTGCAGGGGTACCAGAGCCAGAAACCCGGCTCCCAGGAAGAAAAAAATCAGCCACTCGGGGTTGGACCACTCATACAGCGGCGGCCCCAGTCCACCCCAATGGCGGCTGCGGGCGATGAGTCGGGCCGCCGCTAAGTTAAGCCAGGCCACCATGGCGGTGTTTATCACAAACAAAGCCGGAAAGACCCTTCTCACCAGGGTTTCCCAATCCAGCGGCAACCCCGGGGGCGCCAGCGATCCGGGGTCCGCCCCGGTTTCGGAAAACATCTTCTTCAAGGTCGCGGCCGTCTCTCCGGCCTTGTGGTGAAATACCTCCAGGAGGCTGAGGCCAGAGAGCAGCGCTTGGCCCACCAGAAAGAGCCCGGCCAATAAGGTCAGGGTTCCCACCGCTAGCACCAGAACCCGGGCAGCCGGAAAGCCCCTGGCCCGGAAGCCGTTCAAAATCGCCCCCAGAAGCAGCAATTGCCCAAAAGCAAGATTATTCAGGACGCCTTTAAGGGTGGGCTGGGTGGCGAAAATCAGCAAGGCCGCGGTGGCAGCCAGAGCAATGGTGGGTCCTTCTCCGCAACGCCACCCCACCAGTAGGATGGGGAGCGGCAGCCAGGTCCCCAGAGCCAGGAAGGCCAAGGGATGCAAATGGCTGATAAGAAATATGAGAGTCAGACCCGCCAGGCCGAGAAGCCAGTGGGTAAATCGGACGGCAGCCACCCCAGTCCTCCCTCGGCTTACGGGGGTGGCGGCGACGGCACGTAGGGCATGAGGGCCAGCAGCCGGGCCTGTTTGATGGCCCGGGTGAGCTGGCGCTGGTGACGGGCGCAGTTGCCGGAGATGCGCCGGGGAATGATTTTTCCCCGTTCCGTCACAAACTGCTTGAGCGTGGCGGTATCCTTAAAATGAATGGTCAGCTTGGGATCCACGCAAAACCGGCAGACTTTGCGGCGGACGAAATAGTGGCGGCGTCTCCGTCGGGGTAAGGCGGCCATGGCTTATTCCTCCTGTTTTTCCGGGGTGACTTCGGTTTCGGGTGCCGCCGGTTCGGCAGGCGGTGCCTCCGCGGCAGGGGCAGGAGGGGCGGGAGCCGCCGCCTCAGGCGGACTCTTTTCAGTCAGCGGGGCCGCTTCTGGTGCAGGAGGTTCCTCAGCCGCAGGGGGTGCCGCGGCCGGAGGAGCTTCCTCCGCCGGAGGAGCCTCCTCCACCGCCGGGGCCGCCGCGGCTTTGGCTTCCCGGGCCTCCCGCACCCGGGCGATTTCCGCCTGCACGGCCTCCATATCCACCTTGTCGGCCTTCTTTACAGTCAGATAGCGGATAACCCGGTCGTCAATGCGATAGTTCCGCTCCAGTTCTTTCACCGTGTCCGGGTGGCCGACAAAATCAGCACAAAGATAGTAGCCCCGCAAGGTGCCAGCGATCTTGTAGGCCAGTTGCTTGCGGCCCCACTCTTCCAAATTGATGAGTGTGCCGCCCTGTTCGGCGATGATGGTGGTGAATTTCTCTATGGTGGACTTGACTTCTTCGTCCGGGAGGTCGCCGTTGACCACCCAGACGGTCTCGTAGCGTCGCATCAGGCCTCCTTATGGCTAATTTAGCCCTGAACAAACCAGTGCTCAGAGCAAGGAGTATATGGGGACAAGTCTATTTACCAAAATGGTATGAGCTTGTCAAAGGGAATTCCTTATTGCACAACAGGGGACCCGCGGCGGGAGATTGGTTATACTCGCAAGGGGAAGCTGCCCTTGCGGGCCAGGAAGCGTAGAAGTACGGCGGCTGCAGCCCACTGAGAGATGAATAAGAGGTTTGAGGAACAACCGGAGGACCGGCAATCCGACTCCGGCCCTCCGGGAAGGTTCTTTCAGGCTACATCACGGTGAAATAGGAGACCCGCTCCCCGGTGCCGTAGCTGCTGATTACCCGGTTGGTAACCACATAGGTGCCGGGAGTGGCGTTATTGGGGACGATGAAGCCCACTTGGTCGGTGTAGGAGCCGGGATAATTGGTGACTGTGGTCTGATAAGGCTGTCCTACCAGAGCGCCGTCTTTTCTCACCTCCCGGTAGAGGGTCACCTGGGTGGGGGTGTTTTGCGGCGCCAGAATGGTATAGGACATGAACAGATTGGCCTGCTGTCCCGGGCGCACGGTGGCGGGGGTGACGTTAGCCTCGCTGACCGTCACCATGTAGCCCTGGGAGGGGTTGTAGTTATACTGCTGCTGGGCCTGGGCGTAATTGGCCCGCTGCCGGTTCTGGTGCTCGGCATACAGGTAGCCACCCACCAAGCCGGCCACCGCGCCGGTGGCCGCGCCCACCCAGGCGCCGGTGGCCGGAGAGCCGGTGGCCGCGCCGATGATAGAGCCCAAGGCGGCGCCGGTGGCTGCACCCCCCAAGGCCCCGGCGGCGGCGGACCGCCCCGGATCGTAATAGCCGTTAGTGGCGCAGCCAGCCAGGGACAAGCCAAAGACCAGTACTACAAAGACTGCCATTAATTTGCGCATCACCATGGATCTTTCCTCCTCCTGCCAAATTTAATGAAAGAGGGGTGAAAATCAAGCTTTCTTTTGTCTCTGCAGCCAGCCGGCCGGATTTCGCCGCCTTCCAGCCAGATGGCCTGGCCCTTCCCAGCAGCTAAACCTCCCGGCCTACAGCCTGGCGGAGTTGGTCCAGCACTCCGTTGACAAAGGCCCCCGACATTTCGGTGCCGTAACGTTTGGCCAGCTCGACGGCTTCGTTGATCACCACCTTGGCGGGGATCTCCGGGTGGTGGATCAATTCGTAAGCCGCCACACGCAGCAGGTTGCGGTCCACCGTAGCCATGCGTTCCAGGCGCCAGTGTTCCGAATGTTGCCGGATAAGTTCATCCAGCTCGGCCTGATGGGCCGCCACACCGTCCACCAGCTTTTGAAGATAAGCGGGAACCTTGTTCCCGTGGTAAAAGTGGCGCCAGAAGCGGGCCACCTCCCCCTGCCGGTGTCCCACCATGTCGGCCTGATACAGAATCTGCAGAGCCAGTTCCCGGCAGCGGCTGCGGGAGACGGCTGCCACAAGGTTAGACCCCCATCTGCTTCAAGAGGTTAACCATTTCAATGGCCGCTTCGGCCGCGGCATAGCCTTTGTTGCCGGCCTTGCTGCCGGCCCGCTCCACCGCCTGCTCCAGGGTGTCGGTGGTGAGAACCCCGAAGAGCACCGGAACGCCGGTGTCCAGAGACACCTGGGCAATGCCCTTGCTCACTTCGGCGGCCACGTAGTCAAAGTGGGGAGTGGAGCCCCGGATGACCGCTCCCAGGCAGACCACTGCGTCGTGGTTCCGGGATTCCGCCAAGCGCTTGGCCACCAAGGGTAACTCCCAGGACCCCGGCACCCGCACCACCATCAGGTCGTCCTCCCGGACCCCCTGCCGCCTCAGGCAGTCCAAGGCGCCCTCCAGCAGGCGCTCGGTAATAAAGGAGTTGAAGCGGCTGACCACCAGGGCGATTTTCAGCCCTTCTCCCGCCAGCTTGCCTTCCAGAATATGCATCGGCCCCCTCTCACACTAACTTGAGCATATGGCCCATTTTCAGGCACTTGGTTCTGAGATACTTATGATTCAGACGATTGGGGGGGATTTCCAGGGGCACCCGTTCCACCACCTGCAGACCGTAGCCTTCCAGACCGATGATCTTTTTGGGGTTGTTGGTCATGAGGCGCATCTTCCTGACCCCCAGGTCCCGCAGAATCTGGGCGCCGATGCCGTAGTCCCGCAGGTCGGGCTTGAACCCCAGGGCTTCGTTGGCCTCCACCGTATCTGCTCCTTGGTCCTGGAGTTCATAAGCCCGCAGCTTATTGATCAGCCCGATGCCCCGACCCTCCTGGCGCATGTACAGGATGACGCCCTTGCCCTCCTTCTCCACCTGGCGCATAGCGGCTTCCAACTGGTCGCCGCAGTCGCACCGCAGGGAATGAAACACATCCCCGGTGGCGCATTCGGAGTGAACCCGGACCAAAACCGGCTCCTCCGGATGGATGTCCCCCTTGACCAGGGCGATATGCTGATTGTCATCAATATCGTTTTCGTAGCCGATGACCGTGAACTCCCCAAAATAGGTGGGCAGCTTGGCGGTGGCCCGGCGGTGCACAAAGGATTCGTTTCTGATGCGGTAGGCCACCAGATCGGCGATGGTGGCGATTTTCAGGCCGTGGGCCGCGGCGAACTTCTCCAGGTCCGGCATGCGGGCCATGGTGCCGTCATCGTTCATGACTTCGCAGATGACCGCAGCCGGCTTGAGGCCCGCCAAGCGGGACAGATCCACGGAGCCCTCGGTCTGCCCGGTGCGCACCAGCACTCCGCCCTTGCGAGCCCGCAATGGAAACACATGGCCCGGGCTCACCAAATCTTCGGGCTTAGTGTCGTCAGCTACCGCGGTTAGGATGGTGGTGGCCCGATCAGCGGCGGAAATGCCGGTGGTGACGCCCCGCCGGGCTTCAATGGAGACGCAAAAGGCTGTCTGAAAAGGGGACTGGTTGTCCCGGACCATCATGGGCAGCTTCAGCCGGTCCACCAGCTCCGGGGCCAGGGCCAGGCAGATGAGCCCCCGGCTGGCGGATGTCCTCTATAACCTCTTCAATGGGTGCAACAGGCATGGCTAGTGTCCTTTTGGGCCGCCGGCAGCCGAGAACGGAGCTTCCGGTGGCCGCCGGCGGCCACCCGCATCTTTATAGAAAGCCGTGTTCGGCCAGAAACTCTTCGCTCAGGTCAGAGGTGCCGCCCCGATACGGACCCAGGAGGCGGGCCACATATTTGCCGATGATGTCGGTTTCCAGGTTGACCTGGCTCCCCACCTTGAGCCCTCCCAGGGTGGTTTTCTGGGCGGTGTGGGGAATAATATACACCGAAAACCGCCCCCCTTGAACCTTGTTCACCGTGAGGCTGACCCCGTCCACCGCGATGGACCCCTTCTCAATAATGAAGGGGGCCAACCGGTCCGGAAAATCAACAGCCAGGGTGAAAAAGTCCGGGCCCTCCCGGCGTTCCCGGACAGTGCCCATTGCGTCCACGTGGGGCACGCTCCAAGTTTACCTTATCCTTGACTTTTTTCAATGACAAAGTGGTGCGGGCCAACGTCTCCGGGGAGACCTCCACCTGGAAGGTCTTGGCTTCCACGGCCACCACTGTGAGGCAAGCCCCGGACACCGACACGGATTCCCCCAGGGAGAGCTCCGCAACCGGGAAGGGCGGCACCAAGGCCAGCCGCAGGCCTTGAGGCAGGCGCTGGATGGCGGCGATTTCACCTATCCCTTCAACCAATCCGGTGAACATAGAGCAGTAAGCGGCCAACAGCCGGTGATTTTGCCCCCTCACCCGACCTTCTCCCCCGAAGGGGGAGAGGGGGGAGTAGGTTACCCCGCATTCCCCTCGGGGTAAGCCGCGAGGAGGGGGGGCGGCCACCCGCTCCCGGGGGAATGGGGACGGGGCCTAAAGAATTGCCAGGTTAAAGGCATTCGTGCATTAAAGCCATGCGAAATATTTAAAGCCAAACGGTGTCACCTGCTCTCAGGCAGTCACTCCCCTTGTCCTAGGCAATCGTTACTTCCGGCGTCAGGTAGACGTCCTGGATGGCGTGCAGCAGTTCCACCCCCTCGTTCATGGGGCGCTGGAAGGCCTTGCGTCCGGCGATAAGGCCCATGCCCCCGGCCCGCTTGTTGATCACCGCGGTGCGCACCGCTTCCGCCAAATCATCGGCCCCTGCAGCCCCGCCGGAATTGATAAGCCCCACCCGGCCCATGAAGCAGTTGGCCACCTGATAGCGGGTCATGTCAATGGGATGGGTGCCGGCCAGTTCCGAGTAAATCCGGGGGTCTGTCTTGCCGAAGCCCACCGCGGTGAAGCCGCGGTTGACCTCGGGTTGCTTCTGCTTGACAATGTCCGCCTGGATGGTGACGCCCAGATAATTGGCCTGACCGGTCAAATCTGCGGCGGTATGATAGTCGGCCTCCGCGGTGACAAAGGCCGGATTCCGCAGATAGCACCACAGGATGGTGGCCAGCCCCAGTTCGTGGGCCTGCTGGAAGGCCTCGCTGATTTCCTGGATTTGCCGCCGGGACTCCGGAGAGCCGAAATAAACGGTGGCGCCCACGGCCACTGCCCCCATATCGTATGCCTGAACCACATTGGCGAACAGGGTCTGGTCGTGCAGAGCCGGATAGGTGAGCAGTTCATTGTGGTTGATTTTCACAATAAACGGGATTTTGTGGGCGTATTTGCGGGCCACTGCGCCTAAGATTCCCAGGGTGGAGGCCACCGCGCTGCAGCCGCCTTCAATGGCCAGCTTCACGATGTTTTCCGGGTCAAAATAGATGGGGTTGGGAGCAAAGGAGGCCCCGGCGGAGTGCTCCACCCCCTGGTCCACCGGCAGGATGGAAAGATAGCCGGTGCCGGCCAGACGGCCGTGGTTGAACATGGCGGCCAGGGAGCGCAATACCGGTACCGGTCGGTCGGAGGCGGCCCAAACCCGGTCAAGGTAATCTGGACCAGGCAGATGCAGGGCTTCCTTGGGAATGCCGGTGCACTGGTGAGTCAGCAGGTCCTCGGCCTCGGGACCCAACAGAGACTGAATCTTCTTGAGCATGGGGGTTCACATCCTTGAGGTTATATTGAGGTTATAATTCTATCATTTTTACCACCAACCGGCAGAGACTTAAAGAATTATATGGATTTTCGCTGCCTAGAAGGGTTTTGCCCTCCGGGTGGAAAAGACTGCCCGGCCCCACCCAAAAGTTTCAGAGCCACTTCTGCGGCTCGGGCCGAGGCTCCGGGAGGTCCCAGGCTGGCGACCACCCGGGCCAAGCTCCGACGCAGGGCGGCCAGACGTGTGGGATCCCGGATGAAATCCAGCACCTCCCGGGCCAGACGCTCCGGAGTGAAATCATCCTGAATGAGCTCAGGAAAAATCCCCTCTCCCGCCAACAGGTTGGCCATGCTGATGAAATCTACCCGAATGAGCCGCTTGCCCACCTCATAAGTCGCGGGAGCCAGACGATAAACCACCACACTGGGACAACCGGCCAGAGCCGCCTCCAAAGTGGCCGTGCCGGAGGCCACCACCGCCACATGCGCCGCCCTCAACGCGGCATAAGCCTGGCCAGGGAGGATTATCAGGTGGGGAAGGGGGCAAGGGGCCGCAGGCCCCTTCCCCCTCCCCCACATCCCCACCCCCAACCCCTCAAAGGGTTGGGTGGGGGGAGTGGGGGGAGGGCAGGGAGCTGGGCTCCCTGGCCCTCCCCCCACAGCCACCATCCCCTCCACCAGGTCCCGGGGGGCGGTGGAGGCTAGGGGCAGGAGGAGTTGGGTTTCGGGGATGGCTTGTTGGATGAGTTGGGCCGCGGTCAGCATGGTAGGAAGGTGTCGTTTGATTTCGCTGGTCCGGGAGCCGGGCAGAAGTGCCAG
>JAFDHU010000103.1 GCA_019308625.1 Deltaproteobacteria bacterium | reverse complement strand
CCCATGGTGTTCCCGGCCAGGTTCAGCACCGCGGCGGTAATAATTACCGCCGGGATGGTCCGCCCCTGGCGGAAGGCCGGGCCGAAAACGCCCATCAGCCAGGGGCTGGCACCGATGAGCAGAAAGCCTGCCAGCAGGGTCAGACTCCAGGCGGCCTTCAGGTTGAGATTCGCGGCCTGGACGAAGTCTGCCCGATGACGGTTGCCATAAATTTCAGCCAGAAGCGGGCCGGTGACCAGGCTGAGGGTGTGGGGGATGAACATCAGGACCACCTGAAGCTTGGAGGCGGCGTGAAACAGGCCCAGCTCCGCATAGCCTCCGGGTTGTCGGGCCAACAGGGTGTAGCTGATCCAGGTGGCCAGGGAGACCAGGACGCCGGTGAGCACCGCGGGGAGGGAGAAGTCCACCAGGGTGCGCCTCTCCTGCAGGCAGCCCCGATAATCCAGGAGGATGCCGGAAGCCCGGCATTCGCGGCGCAGGGCCGGGACGGCCAGGAGCAGTCCGGCCAAGGCGGAAAAGATTAAGGCAAGCACCGCCCCCGGCAAGCCGGCCAGGTAAACCAGAATCAGGCTCAGGGGGACGCTGGCCAGCCCCTGACCCAGGTTAAGGCAGGCGATGGCCCGGAAGGCCATAAAACCCGTGAGACAGCCGGTATACACACCCAGCAGCGCCGAGACCAGAAGCAAAGGGGACCCCAACCGGAGGACGAAAGCCAGGTGGGGAGCCTGAAGAAAGGAAGCCGCGAGCCAGGGCGCAGCAGCCAGACACGCCAAGGTGGCAAGGCCGCCGGTGACCGCGGCGGTGAGCAGGACCAAGGCAATCAGGCGCCCGCAGCGGCGGGGGTCCTTGTGCCGCAGCTCGGCGAGATGTTTGGTGGCGGTGAGGCCCAAACCGAAGCCGGCCAACACGCTCCCCAAACCGAAGGTGCTTTGCAGCATGGCCAGCTCGCCAAAGACCTTCTGACCCAGGAGACGGGCCAGGGCCACCGCCACCGCCAGGGAGAACAACCGGGCCCCTGCGGTTCCCAACACCGTCCAGACAACGCCGTGAGTGAAGCGCTTGAGCAAACTCATAACCAGGAGCAGAGGCGGACCTGAAGCGCCTGGGGCAGACTGGTCAGCTCATTTTTCGGGGCAGGCCGTTTATTCTGTGGAAGTAATCATGGAGCCGGCGGCTGAGCCGGTGTTTCAGGGAGGTCTCCGCCCCCGGCGGGCTGTTTGCCGGAAAGCCCGCGGACCGGGGGGAGGGCGCGCCGGGATAGTGGTATTCCTCGTAATAAGTGCCCAAACGGGGCACAGGGGCGGCGTTGAGGACGGTTCCCAGCAGGGCCCCCCTGACTTCCTGCAGGTGGTCTCGGGCCTCCAAGGCGGCCCGGCGGGGCACGCTACCCGACCTGACCACCAGGAGCACCCCTTCAGTGAAAGCAGCCAGGATGGCGGCGTCGGTGAAAGTCAACACCGGCGGGGAGTCCAGGAGGACCCGGCTGAAGCCCGCCAGGGCCCGGCGGAGAAATTCCTGCATGCCGGCTGAGTGCAACAGCTCCGATGGGTTGGGAGGCACGCGGCCGGCGGGCACCAGAAAGAGTTGCGGCACCGCCGTGGCCCGGATAGGCAGCTCGCTGGTCTCCCCCACCAGAAAGTTGGACAAGCCGGGCTCCTGCTCCAGGCCAAACAGCCGGTGCAGGGTCGGACGCCGCAGGTCTGCGTCCACCAGGACCACCCCGGGTTCGGTTTGGGCCAGGACGGCTGCCAGGTTGGCGACGACAAAGGTCTTGCCTTCCCTGGGGAGGGCGCTGGTGACGAGCAAATTTCGGGGCGCCCCGCCGGGCGCCGAAAACAGGATGCTGGTGCGGAGGCTGCGGAAGGCCTCAATGACCGGGGGGCGGGAAGCCTGGTTCACCACCAGTCCGGGTCCCTCCCTGGAGGCTGCCGGGCCTGACAGTTCCAATTGCGGGATAACCGCCAGATTGGGCAGGTTAAGGCAGCTTTCCAGCTCCTCCGGAGTCCTCAGAGTGGTATCCAGATTGTCTACCACCACTGCCAGAACCGCTCCCAGCACCAGGGCCAGGAGGGAGGCCAGGATAAGATTCCGGGTTGTCCGGGGACTCACCGGGTGGGTGGGCACCACCGCGGGATGGACAATCCGCAGGTTGACCGCGGGCAGATTCTCGGTAGCGGTAGTTTCCTTCAGGCTTTTGAGGAGGTTCTCATACAGGGCCCGGTTGGTTTCCACGTCCCGCAGCAGCATTCGGTAGGTCACGGCCCGCCGGTTTAAATCCTGGATTTCCTTTTTGGCGGCCTGGAGGGCCGCCTTGAGCCGGTCTTCCTGGTTTTTGGCGATTTGGTACTCGTTTTTGAGGGTTTGGGCGATGTTGCGGGTCTCCGCGGCAATTTTGCTTCTGGTGGCAGCCAGCTCTTGGCGCAACTGAATCATGCGGGGATGCTTCTCCCCGTATTTCCTGCCCAACTCCGAGAGCTGCTGGAGAATCCCGGCTTCTTCAGCTTTCAGGGTCTGGATCAGGGGACTTTCCTGGATTTCCTTGACGGGATGCCCCCGGCGTACTTCCTGATAGCGGGCTTCCGCCGCCAGCCGGCGGATTTGGGCCGCCACCAGTTCCCGATTAAGCTGCTCCAGCTTCTGGGCAGTGATGGTCTCCTTATCCTCCGCGGCCGCAATGTGGTGCTGTCTTTTGTAATCGTTGAGCTTGGCTTCGGATTCCTCCAACTTCTGGCGGGCCTCCAGGAGCTTCTGCTGCAGCCACAGGGCCGCTTCCTGGGAGGCGGCAAAGCGCAGGTCCAAAGACATTTCAATATAGGCCCGGGCAAAGGCATTGGCCGCTCGGGCGGCAAACTCCGGGTCCGGATGGGTAAAGGTCACGTTGACCAGGCTGCTGCGGCGGATGGGAATGACCGTCAGTCGGCGCAGGAGCCAATCGGTCAGGTCGGAAAGGGCCTGCCTCCGGGCCATCTCCCGCCCCACCGCGGGTTCAGCAAAGCGTGGGGCGAAATCCGGGTGTTGGGTGAGGTTGAGTTTCTTGATGACCCGCTGGGCTACGGCCCGGCTTTCCAGGAGCTTGTACTGGGTCTGATAGAATTCCTGTCCGGAGGCCTCCATAATCTGAGAGGCCTCCGTATCCAGCACCCGGGGCAGATGACGTTCAATGAGCAGTTGGGCCGTGGCTGCGTATCTGGGAGTGCAGGTGAAGCAGTACAAGGCGGTAAGGGGCACCACAATGAGAAATATTCCCACAAAAGTCAGACGGCGCCGGAGGAAAATGTGCAGGTAGTCGGTTAAGGCGCGGTGCCTGGCAAGGTTGTCGGTGTCTTCCGAAATAAGGTGTTCAGGCGGCATGGCAGGCAACCTCAGGCTGGGCATGGCAAACCGCCCGCCGTGAATCACCGGCAGCGGGGGCTAAAGCTTGGGGACAAAACTCGAACAGCAGGCCTTACAGCGGCTCCAGGGCCTCGTCGTCCAGTTCCACGGCCACGGCGCGGCGGAACAGTTCCACGGATATTACCAACCGGCGTTTTCTCCGTCTGGCGGCCACCACGGTGCCTATGGCTCCGGCCAAAGGGCCGTCCATCACCCGCACCCGGCGGCCTTTTTCCAAAAAGGGCCAGGGTTTGTAAGGTCTGCCGCTGACTATCATAGTCCGGATGGAATCCACCGTTTCTTCCGGAACCGGGGTGCAGACCCCATTGGCTCCCAGAATGCGGACCACCCCGAAAAGTTGGATGATCCACTGGTAAGTGGACGGCTTAAGGTCGTCGTGGATGAACAGGTAGCCCGGGAAAAGAGGCATCTCCAGAAGCACCCGGCGATCCCGCCGCTGGCTCGGGACGGTGATCCGGGGCAGGAAGACCTCCAGGTCCTGACGGCGCAGGCGCGCCGCCACCCGGTCTTCATGCCGGCTGCGGGTCTGGATGACATACCAGGCCAAGGTCTCCGCAGGTGCCAGCAGACTGGATTCCTCAGTAGCGCCTTCCATGACGGGCGATTTAAGGGCAGGCTTCGCCCTTCCAAGTTACAGGTAACTTGGCGGAAAAAGATAATAATTATAAGAAGTTAAACCAACAGCAGTCCTTGCTCTCCCTTTTTCTCAGGAAACCCGGGAAAGAGCGAACGCGACTGCCGTCCGGAAGATTCCCTCCCTGGAATTTCACGGTCGGTCCGGTAAGTGAGGTTCCGGATAACTCATGAATGTTGTTGGCAAAAGTTGATTATCAGGCTATTTCTTAGGCGATAATAGGGATATACCTGAGGGCTGTCAATCAGAAAAACTCCCAGAAAAAAAATTTTTTGACAGGTCATTGCATTTTTTTGCCGGGAAAGGCAATATAGCTTTACAAGGCGAACAGGGGCAGTAAAGGCACAGACTTTGAGCTGCGCCGGTTTGCCGAATCAGGGGGAGCCCTTTTTCAATCTGTTAAAGTTATTTCCTTCCCAGCCGAATCAAGAAAATGAGGAGGACCCTGGGGATGGGTTGGATGCTGTTTGTGCTGGGCCTGATGGTGGGAGGCGCCATGGGGGTCACGGCCATGGCCGTGGTATTTTATGCCCGGGGTGGGGAAGCGCAAGCCAACTTCTCCGGCCGCTGCACTCCGGATTTGCCCTCATAAGCGTCGGAAGGAGATCAAGTGCCAGGAAGCCGGGTCATGCCTCTCGGGGAAGGGAGCCGACTTCTGCTGCAAGACGGTTCACCCTTAAGGCACCATCTTAGGGCTTTTCCTTGATTTACCTTCCTCAGGCCGGTAGGGGGAGTGGACCGCTACGCTTGGTGAAGCGGACCGGCGTATCTGCCTCTCCCGGGCTAGTCCTCCTGTTCATTGCCTTCATTGCGGCCTCGGGCTATGCTGACCGCGGCTCACTTGTACTTGCCTTCTTTGTTTTCCTCTCTGCAAACCTGCTCATGGAAGACTCCCTCGAACTTTAAGGCTGGCAGGTCTCGGTCTGGCCGGCCTGCAGTTCAACCCTTGAAGAAAAACGCCCGATAAAAGCCCGGGGAGGTTCGCTGATCCGGTCGTTCTTGGGGATGACGGGCGGGACCACAGGAGTTTTGCCATTTCCGGTAATTACCTTATAATTGCCTAAAAGCTCCGCAGTGCCGAGCCGCCCGCGCCCTCCGGACCCCGGTGAGAAGACGGCGGCGGCAAATCGGTCAGGGAAGGGATGGAAGTCATGAAGGCGGAAGCCGTTCGCCACCCCACGGTGGAGCGCCCCTGGGGGCGTTATACGGTAATCCACACCGGTCCCAACTATCAGGTCAAGCAGTTGGAGGTGGACCCGGGCCGGCGCCTCAGCCTGCAATACCACCACCACCGGGCCGAACACTGGGTGGTGGTTCAGGGCACCGCTCGGGTCACCCTGGGCAGCGACGTCAGGATGGTGGCCAGCAGCGAGAGCGTGTTCGTGCCGCAGGGGGTCCCCCACCGTCTGGAAAACCCCGGCCCGGGGCCCCTGCATCTGGTGGAGATTCAAACCGGGACTTACCTGGGAGAAGACGATATCGTGCGCTTGGCCGACGATTTCGGCCGCCTCTCCGAAACCGAAGAAACAACAAAGTGAATCAGCCTGCGGGCTTGAGAAATCGGGGGGCGGGGAGGCAGGCAATACCACTGAACTGCTTCGGCTG
>JAFDHU010000378.1 GCA_019308625.1 Deltaproteobacteria bacterium | reverse complement strand
TCTTTGAAGTCGGCCCCTGAAACCGGGCAGCGGCAATCTTTGCCAAGGCTCCCTTTACAAAGGGAAATTACCTGGTTAACATATAAAAAACAAAAATTACCGGAGGATGTCAGTGGAAACTTTCAAAAGAAGCGTGGAAATGGCCTTGGCCAAAATCCGCCCCCTCCTGCAGCGGGACGGCGGTGATATTGAGCTGGTGGAAGTTGAAGACGGGGTGGTGAAGGTGAGACTCACCGGGGCCTGCAAGGGTTGCCCCATGTCCCAGATGACCTTGAAGCAGGGGGTGGAGCGCATCCTGATGAAGGAGGTGCCCGGATTGAAAGAGGTCCAGGCGGTCACTTAGCAAATTTTACGGGAGAGGGCGGGGACTGAAGCCCCGCCCTCTCTGCAGACGCCTTTTTTCCACTGCGGAGGAGTCAGTCCCACAGCTTCTTCCGCTTTTTTTATTTCGGTTGCAAACCCGGCGGGTGAGCCTGGATGGGAGCCGCGGACAGCAAGCAGCTCGGAGGTCCTTCATTTCCCTTCCCGGAATTCCCCAGGAGCAGCGCGCCTTTTCGTAACCCCCCCGGGAAGTAATTTTTCTCCAATGCCCGGCGGCGGGATATGCCCAAGTGAGGTGAGCCGTGAACGGAAAAGTCTGGTCTGTGGTGTGGTGCATGTGTTTGATCCTGGCAGGCGGTTTGGCTCCGGAAGTTGCTCAAGCCGGCAGGACGTTCTATGTGTCCCGGCAGGGGAGCGATGCCCAAGCGGGCACCGCGGCCCAACCCTGGCGCACCCTGCAGCAGGCCGCCCGGGAGGCTCGTCCCGGCGACACCGTATACGTCAAGACCGGCATCTATGAAGAGGAGGTGCGGCTGACCCGCTCGGGGAGGCCCGGAGCCCCCATCACCCTGGCCGCGGCGCCTGGGGAGAAGGTGACGGTGCGGCATTTCTTTCTGAAAAGGGGCGTCTCCTATCTGGTCCTACGCGGCTTCACCATCAGCGGCTTCAAGGTCTGGGGTATCGAGGTCTCCGGCGACAACCACCATCTTTCATTCTCTGGTCTGAAAATCAAAGGGGGCGAAGTGGGGGTGCGCCTGACAGTGGGCGATTCCGGCGGAGCTGGGCGATTCCGGCGGAGCCCCGGAGGGAGGTCCGGTCTCCCACATCACCCTGGAAAACTGCGTGATTCAGGGGCCCATGTATGCCGGGGTGGACGGCACTCCCGGGCCCTGCAGTTACCTCACTTTCCGCCGGGTGGAGGTTTCCGGGGCAGGTCAGGGGGGAGAAGAATCCTATGCCGCGGACGGCATCTCCATAGAAAAAGGGCACTACATCACTGTGGAGCACTGCTATATCCATGACAACGGCGGCGACGGCATTGACCTCAACTCCCGGGACCGGAGGGGAAGGGTGCCGGGCATCGTGGTGCGGCGCAATGTGGTGGCCCGCAATCACTTAAACGGCATCAAGCTGTGGAGCGGCGGCCGGATGGCCGGAAATCTGGTGTGGGGGCAAGGAGATACCCCGATATGGATGGGGCCTTACCGCGGCCGGGCGGAGATTATCTATAACACGGTGGCTTACAACATGTGGGCCAGGGAATTCGGGGAGCGGAATTATGCTGCGGCCCTGGGGTATCCGGAGGAAGGAATTGCCAAACCGCGCCTGGATTTGGTCATGCATCACAATATCTTCGCCTTCAACGGCGGTCCGGCTCAGGGGGAGCCCACCGGCGTCTACCTGGGCCCGGGGGTGCGCCTGCGGGCTGAACACCACAATGTGTTTTACAGTGCTCCGGAAAATGAAATTCTTGCTCTTTTTCTTGGCAGAGAACGGGAATTCAGCCGGAGGGACCTCAATCAGGGGGTATGGGCCAAAGCCACCGGGCAGGGCAAGGGCGACCTGAGCGTCAATCCCCGGTTCACCTCCGGCTGGCCCCGGGTGGACCTGCATCTGCAACCCGGCAGCCCAGCCGTGGGCCGGGGGGCCTATGCCCTGCCTTAAAGCACCGCCGGCCACCCTGGGCCAAGCCTGGGGAGCTTTTGGATATTGATGCCTGGGGTGCCCTTTAAATATTAAGGGCACCCCAATTTTTGTAGATTTTTTTGAAAATGTTTTACAA
>JAFDHU010000102.1 GCA_019308625.1 Deltaproteobacteria bacterium | reverse complement strand
GCCAGAAGCCCCTCAGCACCGTCGGCCCCCATGCCGGTGAGGAGCACACCGATGGCGTTGCCCCCGGCACTGGCCGCGGTGGAGTTGAAGAGCACATCCACGCTGGGACGTTGATGGTGCACTGGCGGACCGTTTTTTACCTGCACGTAGTAGCGGGCCCCGCTTCTCCGCAAAAGCATGTGGTAATTGCCCGGGGCGATGAGGGCACGGCCGGTAAGCACGGAGTCCCCATCCTGGGCTTCCTTTACCTCCACGGCGCACAACTGGTTCATGCGTTGGGCAAAGGCGGTGGTAAATTTAGGAGGCATGTGCTGAACAATAACGATCCCGGGAATACCGGGCGGCAGGCCCATAAGCACCTCCTTGATGGCTTCCGTGCCACCGGTGGACGCGCCGATGGCGATGACTTTATCGGTAGTTTTTAGCTCCGGCCCCCGCTGGCCTGCTGACGGCCGTGAGGTCGGAGCCGGAGCCGAGGCCTTTTTTGGCCTGGACAGGGCCGCCACTCGGATTTTCTCCACCAATTGGGGACCCAAATCCCCCACACTGAAGGCACTCCCCGGCTTGGGCAGAACCTCCACGGCTCCCAGTTCCATGGCTTCCAGGGCCAACTGGCTGCCCCGAGGCGTCAGAGAGGAGACGATGATGACCGGTAGGGGGTGGTAGTGCATCAGCTTCCTGAGAAAGGTGAGGCCGTCCATGCGGGGCATCTCCAGGTCCAGGGTGATGACCTGGGGCTGGAGCTGCACAATCTTGTCCCGGGCCACATAGGGATCAGGAGCCGTGCCCACCACCTGCAGATCAGGCTCCCGGGAGATAATATCCGTAAAGACCCGCCGCACCACGGCTGAATCATCCACGATCAGAACCTTGATGGGAGCCATGACACCGTTGCCGTCAAAGATGGAGAGGCTGTGCCAGCAGCAGAGTCCTGGGAGCCTCCGGGTTTGGCCGCCTCGGCCCCCAGCCTCTCTTGCCCTTCTTCTCCGGCACATCTGGAGAAGCCCGCTCCGCGTTCCGGTCCGATAGTCCGGGCTGCTCCTGCCGGGCTCAGGCAATCCTTTCCAGAAAGACCTCCATTAAGTGATCATCCACCATAAACAAGAGCCTGTGACCTGGAGACCGCGGAGCCCCTCCGGCAATCCTTTCAGACCGGGGCGCCTCCGGCCGGAAAGCCCCGGGCACCTGCTCCCGGCTGAGAAAATTGCCGGTCACCATGTTGGCTGCTTCCCGGACTATGTCTTCCATTTCCTGGCTGGTGACCTCTTCTTCCCGGCAGCCCAGAAAATTGGCGGCCATCTTTTGGGCCAAAGGCATAGGTACGGTCAAGCCGGCATGGTAGGACCTGGACCCAGTGACAGGCACCCAGGCCCGCAGGGCTTCCCCAGTGGACTCCTCCCCGACTTCTTCCAGCGACTCCGGGAAAAGGAAAAACATGGTTTCCAGCACTTCAAAAATCGCAGCCTTCAAGTTCTCTAACATTGGTCGCGGCAGCCTCCCCCAGAATACTGACCAACTGGTTCCGGATGACTTCGGGTTGGAAGGGCTTTTTGATGTACCCTTGAGCTCCCTGCCTCAGAATGGGGGTGAGTACCTCCTGTCTGGATTCCGTGGTAATGAGAACCACCGGAATGGTTCGCCACAGCTTATGGGCCCGCAGGGCCTGCAGGAAGGCGGCTCCATCCATCTCCGGCATGTGCACATCTGAAAGAATGAGATCTATCCAGTGCTTTTCCAGTATTTTCAAGGCCTCCCGACCGTTGGCGCTTTCGAAGCAGCCGCCGAGGTCAAAGCCGGACATAGCCAAAATCTTGCGCACCAGCGCCCGCATAGTAGCGGAGTCATCCACGATGAGCACATTGTAAGCCATGGGCACTTCCTATCAGACCGAAGAACACTTGGGCGTCATTCCAGATGCAGCCGAAATGTAGCAGGATTTTTTCCAGATCCCTTTCCCGCAGACCGAAATGCTTCAGGACTTCCGGGTAGCCGTCGTAGGCCAGGCCTTCGCGACCCAGGTTTTGACCGAACATGAGCACCAGCACATCGGCCAGATGGATCAGCAGCACCAGATTATCGCTGAAGCTTTCAGGGCAGTCCAGATGATGATGACGGATTACCAAACGCAGACGGTCGGGAAAATCCCAGATGCGGGCCATTTCCCCGCCGATTTCGGCATGGTCTACCCCCAAAATCTCCTTTTCCGCCCGATGGAAGGGCTTCCCCTGGGTCTCCACCACCTCCATGATGGCGGCGAATTTCTGGTCCACAAACAGACTCAATACCAGCTTGCCGATATCATGGAGCAGGCCGGCGGTGAAGCAGGTGGCCCGTTCGGCCCAAGTAAGCTCCCGGGCCAGGAGGTCGGCCATCAGTCCGCAGCTCACCGAATGCCGCCAGAGGCCATGACGTTCGGAAAAATAACCCGGAGTGGCATTGGCGAACAAACGGGTGGCACCGCTGGCGATAATGATTTTCAGCAATTCCTGGGTGCCCAGCAACAGCAGGGCCTGGTGCAGGGAGTGGATTTCCCGCCTCAGTCCGAAATAGGCAGAGTTGGCAATGCGCAGGACATTGGCGGTGATGGCCGGGTCAAACTTTATCACTTCCACCAGTTCCTGAATACTGAGTTCCGGTTTATTCACCAGCATCAGGGCCCGCTGGGCCACCATGGGAAAAGGCGGCAGGTTTTTCAAGGACCGCAGAATCTGGGGGATAAGGCTCATGACCGTTGTCCTTTAAAGCTCATAAATTTGATTGTCCGTGGTTCTTACCCAGGTCTTGCCAGTGGCTATTTCCAGGCACAGGGTGCGGGCTTTGTTGCCGCCCACATCTTCGCCGTGGATCAGGACATTATAGTTGCGCCGGCCGACCTGAAAATGCTCCGGCCTTCCAAACAGTTGGCTGCCCCCGGCCACCTTCACTCGAAGGCGTTGCTTTTGGGCCCCCAGGCTGTAGCACTCCCGAAACAGGCGGGGAACGCCGGTGTCGGCAAACATGTAGGGGTTCTCCTGGGCCCGGCTTAGGTCCAGGGATGATTCCGGCAGCATGAAGTGCAGCATACCCCCCACCCGGGCCAGAGGATCATAGATGGCCACTCCGATGCAGGAGCCCAGGGCATGAGTCACCAGCACATGCTCAGGCCGATTACTCACCTTGAGGTCAGCCACGCCCACCACGATGTCCATCCTCCCGCCCCTATTTGCGATAGATTGTAGGTTTCACATAGGTGAAACGGTGTCGCAGGTTGCTCAGGCTCTCCGAGTGCCCCAGGAAGAGGTAGCCTCCCCGCTTCAGGGAGCGGTAAAGCTTCTCCACCACCGCCGCCTGGGTCTGCCGATCAAAGTAGATCATGACGTTGCGGCAGAAAATCAGGTCAAATTTCTCCTGAAAATCGAAGGGGTC
Organism: Deltaproteobacteria bacterium; assembly: GCA_019308625.1. Classification (GTDB taxonomy): domain Bacteria; phylum Desulfobacterota; class Desulfobaccia; order Desulfobaccales; family 0-14-0-80-60-11; genus DTHB01. The sequence continues at coordinate 9,032 of JAFDHU010000102.1, read as the reverse complement.
CATCAGATTGAGGTGGAAGAACTCCACCAGCTCCCGCACTTCCGGTTTCACCCGAAGATAGCCTGTCCACCGCCCGTGGCCTTTCTGGAAAAACCGCCGCCGCCATTCCGGGGGCAGGGAGGCAGCCCGGTCTTCCGGGTAAATGCCCCGTTGGGCCTGGGCTAACATTTGGGTGTTGAGGTCGGCGGCGAAGATTCTGATCCTTTTCAGCTCTTCTGGGTCCAGAGCCGTCAATAATACCATGGCCAGGGTGTAAGGTTCCTCGCCGCTGGAGCAGCCGGCGCTCCAGAGCCACCGGGAGGAGTCCCGGCCCTTCGCCCGGCGCCATTCCGGGACGATTTCCCGGGCCAGATAAACGAAATGGGCCGGCTCTCGCCAAAAGGCTGTCTGATTGGTGGAGACTGCATCCAGTAGGCAGGTTAGTTCCCGGCCGCTTTTGTCCTCCACCACTCGCCGGTAGTACTCCTGGTAGCTCCCCAAGCCCCGGTCCTGCACTAGCTTCACCAAGCGGGCCTGCAGCAGGGCCTTTTTCTGGGGAGACAGATGAATGCCGGCATGGCGGTGAATCAACCGGCAAAAGTTGAAAAACTCCGCCTCGGACAGCTCGGGCGGGGGCCCGGCCGCCGGCACCCACCCCGGCGGCGTCGGCTGGCCTGCCAGAGGTCCGACGCCAATCAATCCGACCCCGGGCTTCATGCTTAGCCGCCCATACCCTCAAATCTTGCCAGCTCGCTGACCGCCAGTACCCTGTCTATATCCAGTAAAATCTTGACCGCCCCCTTGGCCTTGGCCAGGCCCAGAATATAGCCGCTGTCGATGCGACCTCCGAACCCTGGGGGAGGCTCGATGTCTTTGCCGCTGACATTGAGCACCTCGGAAACGGCATCCACCACCACCCCCACCTGCACCGCCCCCTGAGGGCTTTGCACGTCCGTTACAATAATGCAGGTGCGCTCCCCATAATCCACGGGCGGCAGGCCGAACCGCAGTCTTAAGTCCATGACCGGTATCACCCGGCCCCGCAGGTTGATGACCCCCTTGACGTACTCCGGGGTCTGGGGAATAGCGGTGATATCCATCATGCCAATGATTTCCCGGACCTTGAGAATCTCCAGGCCGTAATCCTCCCCGGCCAGGGTAAAGGTGAGATATTTCCCCTCCTTATCCTGAAGGGAGTTACCTTCTTGGTCCAATTGCCGGGCTGCCTGAGCCATGTTGGCCTCCTTTATCCCGACCCCCGTTCCCCCGCCGCCCCTAGTCAGAAAATTGATTGATTTCCGGTCATTCACGGCCTCCCCAGGGGCCGAAGAATCCAGACCCTTCGCCGATGAATTATCTTTTTGCTCCTATTAGTAATTCGGTGCATGGTCTAAAAATCCTTAAAATCACCCTCTTCCAGAGGGATGACCTGCTCCGCGGTGGCGGGTTGGGCTTTCAAAGGTTGAGCCAGAAGCTTCTTGGCTGGAGCAGAACGCTTGACCAAACGCCCGCCGGCCATGGCCAAAGGAACCTTAAGGCGGTTCTTGATGCCACTCCGTCCGTTGGCCGCGCCCCCCACAATGGCCATCAATTCCCGGACCTGAGCCTTCATTTGCTCGGCTTGGGCGTTGAGTTCTTCCGCGGCAGAGGCCGACTCCTCGGCGTTGGCGGCGGTCTGCTGGATGATGTTGTTCATTTCGCTCACCGCCTTGTTGATCTGCTCCACCCCCTGGGCCTGCTCGGAGCTGGCCGCGGCAATCTCCGCCACCAGCTCCTTGACCTTGGCGGCGCTGCTCACCACCTGATCGAAGGCCTCACTAGTTCTGCCTACCAGGTCTGAGCCTTCTTTCACCCTGGCTGCAGTGGTCTCAATCAGGTCGGCGGTATTCTTGGCGGCCTCCGCCGCCCGCATGGCCAGGGAGCGCACCTCATCGGCCACCACCGCAAAACCGGCTCCGATCTCATCAATGGTCTTGATGATTTTGGCGGTCTCCTCACTGGCCAGGGACACCTCTTTCATGGCCTCGGTCAACTGCCCCATGGAGGTGTTGGCTGCCTCCACCACCCGGGTGGTCTCACTCATCAGGCTGTCGGCCTGCTTGGCATGATCAGCATTGGATTTGGTCATGGAAGCCATCTCCTCCAGAGACGAGGAGGTCTCCTGAATGGCCGCGGCCTGCTGGGAGGCCCCCTGAGCCAGGGACTGGCTGGCCGTGGACACCTGGGAGGAGGCCGCAGACACCTGATCGGAGCCTTCGCTCAAACCGGCGATGACCCGGTTCAGGGGCCGGGTAATGGACAGGCTTAAGAATATGCCCAAAATCAGAGCCAGGACAAAGCCGACCACCATGCCGGCCAGAGACAAGAAGATGGATCTGGCTGCCGCCGTGGTGCTTTCTTTCTTGGCTTTGGCAACATCCTCAGCATTGACCGCCATGAGTTTCCTGAGGAGCTCCTGGGCCTTGGCCTCCTCATCCCGGGCCTTAACCAAGGCCACGTTGGTCATTTGGTCATAGAATCTTTCTGCCTTGGCCGCTTCTTCCCGCATGGTATCGAAGTGCTTGGACATCTCCAACACGGCCGGCACCATCTCCCGCCGGAAAACCCCCCTAGCCACGCTGACGTCTCCCACCCTCATCAGCCCCTTGATCTTTTTGGCTGCGGCGTGAAACCGCTGATGCGGCTCCTTGACCTCCAGCAGAGCCGCGGTCATAACCGGATTATCGGTGCGAAAGTCGGCCAGCCATTTGCCGAAATTGCTCTCTGCGGAATTTTTCATTCCAACATAATCGCCGTTGTTGTCAAACATTTGCAGGATCTGGGCTTCTGCTGCGTAATAGTCGCCCCGGAACTTCTCCAAATACTCGGCATTTTCCTTTAGCCAGGCATCGGCGGCCTGGACAAACTCCTCCCAAACCTGGGCCTCTTCTTCCCCTTTGGGCAGGGCCTCATAGGCCTGGCAGGCGGCCTGGTACGTTTCCTTGGCCTTTTCCAGGTTTCGGCGCTGCACTTGGCGCTCCACCTCACTCAGGCTGGGATTGAGCAAAGTCCGTTGGGCGGCCAGTAGAAATTCCATGCTTCGGCTGATTTTTGCCAGGTTCTGCCAGGCTGGCAGATGGACATTGCTCATCTTCTCAAGACGCACATCCATACTAGACACAGTCCGCCAACCCATAAAACCCAAACCCAGGGTGATCAGGGCCACTGCCATGAAGCCCCCGATCAGCTTGATGCTTAACTTCGTGCCTTTCAGCATTGCTATCCTCCTTTTGCTTACTTCTCGGCCCCACCCTCAGGCCCCAAAGACGACCTCCGGCGCTGATGCTGGGAGGCGCTGGTTCGTGCTGGAAATTATTATCCATCCTCCCTAACAGTCGGGTGAGCCATCAGACCACAGGCCAACACCTGTACGGCGGAGCCTTTGTCCGGCCAGTCGTTGAAACCCTTAACCTTGCTCCAGCGCAAAGATGCCCCCCAAATCCAGAATGAGCCCCACCCGGCCATCCCCCAGGATGGTGCCCCCGGCCACTCCGGGGATGTGTTGGAACATGGGCCCCAGGGACTTGATGACCACCTCCTGTTTGCCCAGAATTTCGTCCACCAACAGGGCCTTCTGGCAGCCTTCCTGTTCCACCACCAGGGCCAAGGCTTCGGTGGCAGGGATATCGCCGTTGCCGGTGCCCAGGAGGCGGTGCAGGCGCACCAGGGGAAGAAGCTGCTCCCGGACCCGCAGCAGCTCTCCCCGGCCAGCCACGGTGAAGCAGTCTTCGGCCTTGGGGCGCACGGACTCCCGCACCCCCACCGCCGGCAGGATATAGCGCTCCCGGCCCACCCGGACCACCAGGCCGTCAATGATGGCCAAGGTCAGGGGGAGCCTCAGGGTGAAGCGGGTGCCCTGGCCGGGCTGGGAGAAGGTTTCTATCTTGCCCCGGAGATGTTCCACGGTCTGCTTTACCACATCCATCCCCACGCCCCGACCGGAGACCTCGCTGACCTGCCGGGCAGTGCTGAAGCCCGGTTCAAAAATCAGGCTGTCTATGCGAGCAGAGGGCAGGTTCTCCTCAGCCGCCACCAGGCCCCGCTCCCGGGCTCGGGCCAGGATGGCCTCCCGGTCCAGACCCCGGCCGTCGTCCTCAATTTCAATGACGATATTGCCACCTTTTTGATAAGCCCTGAGCCACAGCCGGCCCTCCGGCGGCTTGCCTTGGGCCTCCCTCTCGGCCGGCGTCTCCAGGCCGTGGTCCACGGCATTCCGCACCAGATGCACCAGAGGATCGTAGATGGCCTCCACCATGTTACGGTCGATTTCGGTCTCCTCGCCTTCCAGGAGCAGGCTCACCCGTTTCCCTACTTTGTGGGACAGATCCCGCACCAGGCGTACCATCTTGCGGAAGGTGGCGCCGATGGGCACCATGCGCAGGGACATGGAAATGCGCTGCAGGTCCGAGGTGATGCGGGACATCTGGCCCAAATCCCGCACCAGCTTCTGGTCGGTGGCCGCGGCGATGACAGGACTCTGGCGCACCTGGCTCTGAATAATGACCAACTCTCCCATCAGGTCCACCAGGAGGTCCACCTTGGCCAGGTCCACCTTGACGGTGGCTGGCGTGACGGTCTCTCCTCCGGCGCGGGCGGCGGCCATCTGCTGCACCAAAGCTCCGGCCACCGTCCGGGGCGGTGCCTTGCCCTCCTCCACCAGGAGCTCTCCCAGGGGCCGGGTCCGGTACTCGGCTTCCTGCCGGGCCAGAGAAGCCGCCACCTCCTCCGGAGGGACCACCCCCTGATCCACCAGAATCTCCCCCAAACGGGGGTGCTGGGAGGCAGCTTCCCGAAGAGTCGGAATCCTGGCCTTTATGGGCGTTAGATCAAACTCCCGGAGAGCCCGGGATTCGGTCATGGCCTCCTCCAGGTCCGCCAGCATGGCCCTCAGGAGGTCCACTCCCGCCAGCACTGTGTCCACCAGTTCCGAGGACACCGGCAACCGGCCGTTGCGCACCTCATCCAAAAGGAACTCCACCTCATGGCTCAGCTCCTGGATCTGGGCCAGGTTGAGGAAGCCGGCCACCCCCTTGATGGTGTGGAAAGGGCGGAAGATGGCATTGACCGCAGCCAAATCCTGCGGATGCTGCTCCAGATGGATCAGACGGGTCTCAATCCCCTCCAGATGCTCCCGAGCCTCAGTCAGAAAGTTGGCCAGCAGTTCCGGGTCTTCAAAGGCCGGAGCCCCGGGGACCTCTGGCGGGGCCTCCCCGGAGCCAGGGGCGGTGAGGCCCGCCTCTTCCAGGAGCCGGCAGTATTGGCGCCACTCTTCCTCAGAGCGGAACCATCCCCCCTGTCGGACCCACTTTTGCAACAGGCTCACTCCCAGGCTGATGATTTCCAGAGCCTGGACCGCGTCCGCTATCTCCTGAAGGACCAGACGGTGGGCCACCTCCACCAATTGGGACACCAAATCGGCAGCCTCCGGGGCGGAACTCGCCGCGAGCTTCTCCTGCAGGCTTTCCAGGTCCTTGAGAAAGGCTCCCACCGCCGGCAGGTCGTCTTCCGTCAGCATCACGGCCTTGAGGGCCAACTGCTCCAGATCGGCGGTGAACTCCTGGTGATGAGGGGATTTGCCCGACAAGTCCTTATTCACCTTTGACAAACGTGATTAGGCCGAGCCTTGGGCGGCCAGCTTTCTGAAAATCGCCTCAATCTTTTCCTGCAGCACTTCAGCGGTGAAGGGCTTCACCACATAGTTGCTCACCCCGGCCTTAACCGCCTCCAGGACATTGTCCTTCATGCCTTCGGCGGTGACCATCAACACGGGCAGATGAGCGCTGCCAGGATTCCGCCGGATATTTTTCAGGAGCTCCAAGCCATCCATGTTGGGCATGTTCCAGTCGGTTACCACCAGCCCCACCTTCTCCTGCCCGATGATCTGCAGAGCGGCCGCACCGTCCTCTGCCTCGGCGATATTTTCAAAGCCGATCTGCTTGAGAACGTTGCGGATGATTTTCCGCATGGTGGCGAAATCGTCCACCACCAGCACCTTCATGGAGAAATCAATTCCCTTGCTCATGCCCCGCCTTCCTCATCTCACCATCCCGTTAGGTTGGGTCTGATGACTTTTCGACCGAAAGGGGGCGAATCTTTAGCCGGGTTGTTTTTTTTCTTTTGCTTGCAATTCACCGAGATTTTTTAAAGAATCCTGGATATGGCATCTGCTGAAGAACAGCGGCTGGCAGCGCTCAGGGACCTGCTGGCCGCCAGGGACCTGGAGGCCCTCCTGGTGGCCGGACCGGAGAACCGCCGCTATCTTTCCGGCTTCACCGCCCGGGAAGAGATGTTCACCGAAAGCTGCGGTTTTCTGCTGGTCACTGCCCGGGAGACTCACCTTCTCACCGACTTCCGCTATCGGGAATGGGCGGCCGGGGAGGCCCGGGAGTTCACAGTGACGGTCTACCAGGACAACTTGGGGGCCGCCTTGGCGGAGCTGCTTCAGGCCGCCGGAATCAGGCGCCTGGGTTTTGAGTCCGCCTATATCTCCTTCAGAAACTATGAACGTCTGGTGAAGCAGACGGCTGAGGCAGGCTGGCAAGGGGAATGGCTCCCCCGGGAAGGCTTGGTGGAGGAGCTACGGGAGGTCAAGACCCCGGAGGAAGTGGCGGCCGTCCGCAAGGCTTTGCGGCTAACCGAAGCAGTGTTCACCGAAGTGGCGGCCTGGCTGGCTCCCGGTCTCACCGAGCGCCAGGTGGCCTGGGAAATTGAAAAGCGTCTGCGGGAGGGGGGGTCGGAGGGGGTGGCCTTTGCGCCCATCGTGGCCGCGGGCCCCAACAGCGCCCGGCCCCACCACCAGCCCACGGAGAAGGTCCTCCGGCCCGGAGAGCCCATTATTATTGACATGGGGGCCCGGATGGAAGGCTACTGCGCCGACTTCACCCGCACCCTTATCCTCGGAGAGCCCCCGGAACGCTTCAAGGAGATTTATACCTTGGTGCGCCGAGCCCAAGCCCGGGCCGAAGCAGGTATCCGGGCAGGCCTGAACAGTCTGGAGGCCGACGCCTTGGCCCGGGACCTGCTCACCCAGGCCGGCTATGGGGAGGCCTTCGGCCACTCTTTGGGCCACGGCGTGGGTCTGGCAGTACACGAAGCCCCCAGCCTGAGCCCTTACCAGGAGCGAGCCACCCGACTCAAGGCCGGCAGCATCTTCACCGTGGAGCCCGGCATTTACCTGCCGGGGTGGGGTGGAGTGCGCCTGGAAGATATGGTGCTCCTTGAGACGGAGGGAGCCCAAGTCCTGACCGAGTTGGGCTTCTATGAATGGGCGGATTAATGAAGGAATGGTTGGGGGCGGGGGATTGGCAATCCCCCGGCCCTCCCCTCAACAACCTACGTCCTAGGCCGCCTGGGGCGGAGTGAGATGGATATAAGTACACAGACCTTTGGCGATGAGGCGGTCGCCTTGGGTCACCTCCACTTCCCCCAGGGAGATGGTGCGCCCCCGCTTGGTGATGCGGGCCCGGGCCTCAATGGTCCCCTGCTGCACCGGGGCCAGAAAGTTGACTTTCATCTCCACAGTGCTGATCATCTCCCCTTCCGGCACCAGGCTGAACAGGGCATAGGCTACGGCCTCATCCGCCAGGGAGGCGATGACCCCGCCCTGCAAAAAGCCCTGGGAATTGAGAAAGTCCCGGCGCACTGGCAGGGCAAAGTGGGCAAAGCCCTCGCCCAGCTCCGGCACCCTGGCCCCGAAAAAATTCACCACCGGATTGTTCGCCAGCCGCTCCCGGAGGCCGGCTTCCACCTCCGCGGTCAAAGGCTTCACACTCCCCGCCATGACATTTCCCCCGACTCAGCGTTGAGCCGCCGGTTTCCCCCGGCCGCCACAAAAAATCCCGGCCGGGCATACCGGCTGACAGCAAGATATGGTAGTTTAATGCATCAGACAGCCTACTTCTATAGCAAAGTTCCTTTCTGGAGGCATCCGCCATGAAAATCGCCATCAGCGGCAAGGGCGGGGTGGGCAAAACCACCCTGGCTGCCCTGCTCATCCACTATTTCCGCCAACAGGGCAAAAAAGTGCTGGCCGTGGACGCCGACCCGGACGCCAACCTGGCCTTGGCCCTGGGCATCCCGGACCCCCAAAACATTGTGCCCCTCAGCGAAATGAAGCAACTGGTAGCCGAGCGCACCGAATCCGAGCCCGGCAAGTATGGGGGCTTCTTCAAGATGAACCCCAAGGTGGACGACATCCCGGACAAATTCTCCCGCCAGCTCAACGGGGTCAAACTCATCGTCATGGGCGGCGTCAAAAAAGGCGGCAGCGGCTGCGTCTGCCCGGAGAGTGTGCTCCTGCGCACCCTGGTGACCCACATGGTCCTGTTCCGGGATGAGGTGGTGGTCATGGACATGGAAGCCGGCATTGAACACCTGGGCCGGGCCACCGTCCGGGGGGTGGACCGCCTCATCGTGGTGGTGGAGCCCGGCCGGCGCAGTATTGAAACCGCGGAACACGTGCGGAACCTGGCCCAGGACCTGGGACTCACTAAAGTGAGCCTCGTGGGCAACAAGATACGCACAGACCAAGACCGAGAATTCCTGGAGAAACACCTCCCGGACCTTCCCATCCTGGGCTTTCTGCCCTACGACGACAAGGTCATTGAAGCCGACCTCACAGGCCGGCCCCCCTATGAACTCAGCCCCGCCCTGGTCACCGCCGCCCAGGAAATCGGCAGGCAGCTGGAGACGTCGTAATTTGAGGGGAGGGCCGGGGGATTGCCAATCCCCCGCCCTCCCCTTAAACTCCCCTCCCAACCCCCTTTATGGGGTTGGGGGTGGGGTGGGGGGAGGGGGCAGGGTCCGGTGGTCCCTGGCCCCCTCCCCCCAATTTCAATACCCATGGATATGCGGAAATCAGCTCAGCCGGAGTTGTCCCTGTCTCTGAAGTTGTTGGTGGTGGGGGTGTTGTATTTTGCCGAGGGGGTGCCCTATGGGTTTGTGGTAACCACTTTGTCCTTTTTCTTGCGGACTAAAGGGGTGCCTCTGGAGCAGATTGGTCTGTTGAGTCTTCT
>JAFDHU010000101.1 GCA_019308625.1 Deltaproteobacteria bacterium | reverse complement strand
GGCGGCGCGCCGATTTCCACCAGGCACAGCCGGCAATGGCCTTCCGAGGGCAGGTCCGGATGGTAGCAGAGAGTAGGGATATCCAGACCGCGGCTCCGGGCAGCCTGCAGTACGGAGTAATCCGCCGGCACCTTTACCGGCGCCCCATTGAGATAAATCTCCACCTGTTCGTCGGCAGGGGGACGGACCTGGTCAGCAAGTTTTTTGGCAGGCATGACGCTTATTCCCTTCTCACCGCGTCAAACTGGCAGACCTCGTAGCACAGGCCGCATTTGACGCACAGTTCCTGGTCAATTTCCTGGGGCTCCTTCTTGCGGCCGGAGATGGCCCCCACCGGGCATTCCCGCACACAGGCCAGGCAGCCGGTACAGGCCTCCGGATCAATGGTGTATTTCAGCAGCGGCCGGCACACCAGGGCCGGGCACTTTTTGTCCCGGATATGGGCTTCGTATTCCTCCCGGAAATACTTCAGGGTGGTGAGCACCGGGTTGACCGCGCTTTGGCCCAAGCCGCAGATGGAGGCGGAGCGCATCACCGCGCACAGCTCTTCCATGAGGGCCAGGTGTCCTTCCTCAGCCCGGCCGTGGATGATATCCTCGTAAAGGTGCACCAACTGGCGCAGGCCCTCCCGGCAGGGGGTGCACTTGCCGCAGGATTCCTCATACAGAAAGCCGATGAAGTAGCGGGCCACGTCCACCATGCAACTGGTCTCATCCATGACGATCATGCCCCCGGAGCCCATGATGGAGCCCACTTCCTGGAGGCTGTCGTAGTCCACTGGCAAATCCAGGAATTGCTTGGGGATGCAGCCCCCGGAGGGTCCGCCGGTTTGCACCGCCTTGAATTCTTTGCCACCGGGGATGCCGCCCCCCAGATCAAAAATGATCTGGCGCAGGGTGGTGCCCATGGGCACCTCCACCAGCCCGGTATGGTTCACCGCGCCCACCAGGGAGAAGACCTTGGTGCCTTTGCTCCTTTCTGTGCCCAGGGAGGCGTACCACTCCGCCCCCCGGTTGATGATTTCCGGCACATTGGCCCAGGTTTCCACGTTGTTGATTACCGTGGGCTGCCCGAACAGGCCGGACTGAGCCGGATAAGGCGGCCGGGGGATAGGTTCGCCGATGAGCCCCTCGATGGAGGCCATGAGGGCCGTCTCCTCACCACACACAAAAGCGCCGGAGCCCCTGGCAATCCGGAGGTCAAAGTCAAATCCAGAGCCCAGGATGTCTTGCCCCAGAAAACCGGCCTCCCGGGCCTGGTCAATGGCCAGTTGCAGGCGCTTCACCGCCAGAGGGTATTCATGGCGCACATAAATGTAGCCCCGGCGGGCGCCGATGGCGTAAGCCCCGACGATCATGCCCTCCAGAACGGCATGGGGATCGCCCTCCATCACCGCCCGGTCCATGAAGGCTCCGGGGTCGCCTTCGTCGCCGTTGCAGATGATGAATTTCACCTCGCCCGGGACTTCCCGGCAGAGGCGCCATTTCCGACCGGTGGGGAAGCCGGCGCCCCCCCGGCCCCTGAGTCCGGAGCGCTCCACTAGGTCAATGACCTCCTCCGGGGTCATCCCCAAGAGGACTTTTTCCAGGCTTAGATACCCCCCCAGCCGCAGGTAATCGTCCAGACTCTCGGGGTCCAGGAGGTCCAGATGGCGCAGGACCATGAGGTGCTGATGCTGGTAAAAAGGAATCTCCCACTTGTGGATGCACTTGGCTTGGGAGAGGGGGTCCTGGTGGACCAGCCGGTCAACGATGCCGCCGTTCACCAGGGTAGTGGCCACGATTTCCGGCACGTCCTCCACGGTGACCTGCTCATAGGAAATTTCTTGGGGTCGGATAAGGACCCGTACCCCTTTGGCGCATAGACCCTGGCAGCCGGAAGTCTTGAGGATCACCCTCTCGTTTAGGCCTTTTTCGGCGCAGGCTGTCCGGAAGGCCGCGGCCACCTCCAAACTTCCCAGAGGCAGGCAGCCCGGGCCGGCGCACACCAGCACCTGGAGCTGCTGGGGGTCGTATCCGGCGGCAAGCTGGCGGCGATATTGTCTCAGTTGGTCAACCGTTGCAAATCGGGGCATGGTGAAGTCTCCAGGTCAGCCGGCCGTGGGCGGCTTGGTTTCCGGTCTGCTCATGGGGTGCTGTCCGCGGCTTGCTGAAAAGGTTTCAGCAGCTTGGGCACCTTGTCCACGGTCACCCGGCCGAAATAATGGTCATCAATCATCATGACCGGTGCCTGGGCACAGGAGCCCAGGCAGCCTACGGTCTCCAGCGAGAACTGACCGTCGGCGGTGGTGTGGCCCACCTTCACCCCCAGGCGGCTGGACAGCGAGTCCGCCAAGCGCTGGCCGCCTTTCAGATGGCAGGTGGTCCCCAGGCACACCCGGATTTGATGCCGGCCCTTGGGCACCAGGGTGAACATCTTGTAAAAGGTGGCCACGCTGTAAACCTGGGTGAGGGGCACTTTAAGGCGCCGGGCCACCGCCTTGACCTCCTCCTTGGGAAGAAAGCCGTAGCTGTCCTGAATATCCTGCAGAATGGGAATCAGGTCGTAGGGTTCGCCGTCGTAGCGGGAGATTATGGTCTCAAGCCGGGCTGCGTCCATCATCCACCTGCCTCAAGCTCCGGCTCCTCGGAGGAAGCCATGGAAGGGAATTCCGGAAAAGGGGCTTGGCATTTTTCCAGGAGCAGTTCATACTCCGCCCTGGTGTGGCGCTGGATCAGTTCAATATCGGCGTCCCGCAGGTGCCGGAAGCGGCCCTGGAGGCGGAGGTAGTCCCGCACGTGCCGCAGCTTGGGCACCTCCACCGTCAGCCGGTAGCGGCCGTGGACCACTTCATAAAGGGGGAAGACGCCGGTTTCCACTGCCAGCCGTCCCAGACGCACGCTCATGTCCGTAGGCGAGCGCCAACCCGTGGGGCAGACGCTGAGCACATGGATGTAAGCCGGCCCGGGGGTCTCCAGGGCCTTGCGCACCTTGAAGTACAGGTCAAAGACATAGCTGGGTGAGGCCGTGGCCACATAGGGGATGCCGTGGGCCACCGCGATGTGCACCATGTTTTTCTTCCAGGTGCGCTGGCCGATGCTCAATTTTCCCGGCGGTGAGGTGGTGGTCATGGCGCCGTAGGGCGTGGAGCTGGAACGCTGGATGCCGGTGTTCATGTAGGCTTCGTTGTCCCAGCAGATATAGGTGAAGTCATGCCCCCGCTCCATGGCACCGGACAGGGCCTGAAGGCCGATGTCGCTGGTGCCACCGTCGCCGCCCATAGCCACCACCTTGGGCCGGGGACCCCGCAGCTTGCCTTTGCGCTCTAAAACTTTCAGGGCGGTCTCAATGCCAGAGGCCACCGCCGCGGTGTTTTCAAAGGCCACGTGAATCCAGGGATGCATCCAGGAGGTCTGGGGTAGCCCGGAGGATACGATTTCCATGCAGCCGGTGGCGTGGGCGATGATGGCGTCTTTGCCGATGGCCTTACAGACCCAGCGCACCGCCAAGGCTTCGCCGCAACCTTGGCAGGCCCGGTGCCCGGGAGTGAAAAACTCCTCCCGGGGCAGCAGCCGGGCGGCATAGGTGTCATATTTCTGGCTTTGGGCATAACCGAATTTTTCCATCAGCCTCTCACTCCATAGAGGTGAAATTCCGCGGTGGGTCGGCGGGCCTCCTCCCGAGCCCGGGCCACCATGTCCTTGAAGGCGGCGGGGTTTACATCCCGCCCGCCCAGGCCGATGATATAGCCTACCGTGGCTGGGCGGGAGGCCAGGGGATACAGGACGCTGCGCACTTCCGACATCACCGGGCCGCCCACACCCCCCAGGGACAGGGCCCGGTCGCAGATGATGAGCAGTTCGGCCCCGGCCACCGCCCGCCGCAGGTCCTCAACAGGGAAGGGCCGCCACAGCCGCAGCTTGAGCAGGCCTACCGGCTCGCCCTGCTCCCTGAGCTCATCCACCGCAATCTCGGCCACCTCCGACAGGGACCCCATGGTCAACAACAGAATTTTGGCCCCCTCGCTTCGGTAGGTTTCCAGCGGGCGGTACCGCCGGCCGGTGATTTCGGCCCATTCCTCCCAAACCTGAAGAATGTGGTGGTAGGATCCGGCCAAGGCCATCTGGTGGCTCATCTTGACTTCAGGGTAGATTTCCGGCAGGGCGAAGGCCCCCATGGTCACCGGCTGATTGGGGTCCAGCCGGTGCCGGGGCACATACGGCGGCAGGAACTGATCCACTGTGTCCTGGTCCACCATCTCCAGGGCTTCCACCACGTGGGAAAGAATGAAGCCGTCCAGGTTGACGATCACGGGCAGAAGCACTTCGTGGTTTTCAGCAATTCGGAAGGCCATAATGGTGTGGTCAAAGGCCTCCTGGCCATTTTCCACAAACATCTGAATCCAGCCGATGTCCCGGGCCCCCATGATGTCGCTATGGTCGTTCCAGATGGACAGGGGGGCGGACAGCGCCCGATTGGCCACAGTCATGACGATGGGGAACCGCATGGCGCTGGCGATGTAGAGAATTTCGTTCATCAGGGCCAGGCCCTGGGAACTGGTGGCGGTGTAAGTGCGGGCTCCGGCGGCGGACATGCCGATGCAGGTGCTGATGGCCGAATGTTCCGACTCCACATTGATGAACTCGGCATCCAACTCCCCGTTGGCCACCAGGGTGGAAAGATACTCCACGATGTGGGTCTGGGGGGTGATGGGATAGGCGGCGATGGTCTCAGCCCGGGCTAGTTTGACCGCGTGGCTCACCGCGATGGAGACTTCCATGCCCAATCGTCGGGCAGCCGCAGTTTTTGGAGCCATTACTCCTCCTCCGGCACCATAGTGATGCAGCCTGTGACGCATTCCCGGGCGCAGGTGCCGCAGCCCTTGCAGTAGTAGGGGTCCATGTCAAAATAGCCGTCCGGCAACTCCACGATGGCGGGCTCGGGACATACCGTCCAGCACACCCCGCAGCGGATGCAGCGCTCCCGGTCCCACACCGGATGCTGAGAGCGCCAGTCGCCCACCCGGTAGGCCCGGGCACTGCCCGGCTCCCTGAGCAGTCCTCCCAACTCGATATCCCGCCAGGTGGTTTGTTCCAACGGTTTCATGCCGAAGCCTCCTCCACCACCGTTTGTTCGTATGCGGCCTGCATGGCCTGGAAGTTCTTGGCCGCCAGAGGACCGAAACGCTCCTGTAAAGGTCCCTTCAGGGAATCCAGGGCCACCACCTGGGTGGCCTTGATGAGCGCGCCCAACATGGTGGTGTTGGTGATGGGCACGCCGATGACCTCCCGGGCGATGGTGTTGGCATCCACCAGGGCCAAGCGGTGGGTGAACCCGAAATCCCGGCGCACTTCAGCCGGAGACTTGGGGGTGTTCAAAACAATGAGGCCGCCGGGCTTGAGGTCCGCCGTCGGTTTTTGGATGCGGATGAGGCTAGGGTCCAGCACCAGCACCACATCCGGGGCCTCAATCTTGCAGCGCAGGCGGATATGCCGGTCGTTAATGCGCAAAAAGGCCATCACCGGCGCCCCCCGGCGCTCCGGCCCGAAGCTAGGGAAGCCCTGGGCAAACTTGCCTTCGTTGATGGCGGCCAGGGCCAGAAGTTCCACCGAGGTCACCGCCCCCTGTCCCCCGCGGCCGTGAAAGCGGATTTCAAGCATGACATTGTCCTTAAGGATTCAAGGCTGAAATTGGAAGGTTTTTCCTTTCTCCGGGAAAAATCATGGCCCTGGAAAGGCCGGAAGCCCCGGCGCAGGAATGTCCGGAACCCGCCCCCACAGATTGTTCGTCCGCTTGGGAAGGGGCCGGGTTGCCGCGCTGCCTGAGATTAACATCAGCCGGTTCAGCCTACCCGCCGGGTTAGCACCCCAAGACGGGGTTCCGGCAAAATCGGTTTCTGGACTTTTTACCTCATCTTCCATTTTGATTATAAACCAAATATTATGTTTAAACAAAAGGATTTTGCAAAATAATGGTTTCTTCGCGATCCGGGCCCACCGAGACAATCTGGATGGGCACGCCGGTCAGCTCCTCCAGCCGTTTAAGATATTGTCGGCAGGTGGCGGGCAAATCTTCATAGCGCTTAACCCCCCTGATGTCTTCACTCCAGCCGGGGAGCTCCTCATAGATGGGCCGGCAGCGTTCCAACTCCGGCAGGGTGGCCGGCATGGCCTCCCGGCGCCGCCCGTCTTTCTCATAAGCTAGGCAGATTTTGATGGGATTCAAGGTGGAAAGCACATCCAATTTGGTGATGGCCAAGCCGGTCAGGCCGTTCAGGCGCACGGCCTCCCGCAGTACTACTGCGTCTTGCCAGCCGCAGCGCCGGGGCCGCCCGGTGGTGGAGCCGAATTCCGCGCCGCATTCCTGCATGTGGCAGCCCACGGCATCGGTGCACTCGGTGGGAAAGGGGCCGCCCCCCACCCGGGTGGTGTAGGCCTTGACAATGCCCAGCACCCGGTGCAGGTTTCCGGGACCGATGCCGGCCCCGGCCGCCGCCGCCCCGGCCACGGGATTGGAGGAGGTAACATAGGGATAGGTGCCGTGGTCAATGTCCAACTGGGTGCCCTGGGCGCCTTCAAACAGGATGTTCTTCCCCGCCCGGACAGCTTCCTCCAGGAGCACCGAAACATTGGCCACCAGGGGCTTGAGGCGGCGACCCATTTCGGCGTAGGGCTCAAAAATCTCTTCCAGGGTAAAGGGCTCGTCCGCCAGGAATTTTTCCAGGAGGAAATTTTTCTCCGGCAGAATGGCTTCCAGTTTGGCTTTGAGAAGCCCGGGCTCCACCAAGTCCGCCACCCGGATGCCCCGGCGGGCGAATTTGTCCTCATAGCAGGGGCCGATGCCCCGGCCGGTGGTCCCGATTTTGCGGGTGCCCCGGGCCCGCTCCCGGGCCGCGTCCAGACGCCGGTGGTAAGGCATGATCACCTGGGCCCGCTCGCTGACCCGCAGGTTATCGGGCCCCACTTTGACGCCGCGTGCTTTCAGGCGGTCAATTTCCTCCAGAAACACCTCCGGGTCCAGCACCACCCCGTTGCCAATGAGACACTGGGTGCCAGGATGCAGAATGCCCGAGGGAATCAGATGAAAAATAAACTTTTCCCCCCCCACCACCAAGGTGTGGCCGGCGTTGTTGCCTCCCTGATAGCGCACCACCACCTGGGCCTGTTCAGTCAGGAGATCAACGATTTTCCCCTTGCCTTCATCGCCCCACTGGGTGCCCACCACCACTACATTCGGCAAACTCTCACTCCTTACTTTAAACCGCTTAAAATTTAAACCGCCTCCACTTTTAAAGTCAAAAGAAAAAGGGGCCCGGCCCCCTTGGTTGTCCCGGGACGCGCCGCGGGGGCGGCGAACCGCCCCCGCAGCCTCTGTCGGCCTACTTGATTTGAGGTGTGAACTTGTTGGGATACTCCGGATAATTCTTCCTCAGGTCCTTCTTGATGATCTTGCCGGTGGGAGTCCTGGGGATGGATTCCAGGAACACCACCTCCCGGGGGAGCTTGTATTTGGCCAGGACATCCATACAGGACTTGACAATCTCATCGGCCAGCTCCTGGGAGGGTGTATGGCCGGACTCCAGCTCCACCATAGCCACCACCTTTTGGCCCAGGACCTCATCCGGGATGCCCACCACGGCATTGTCCCGCACCGCCGGATGCCGCATGATGGCGTCTTCGATTTCGGTGGGGCCCAGGCGGTAGCCGGAAGACTTGATCATATCGTCTTCCCGGGCCTGGAAGAAGATGTAGCCGTCCTTGTCCATCATCACAGCGTCGCCCATCATGTTCCAGCCGTCCTTGATACCCTTTTTCATGGTTTTCAAGAGACGGTTGTCCTGCACATAGGGCTTCCAGTAAACCGTGCCGGTGGGACCTTTCACCAGCATGGAACCCACCTCGCCCGGGCCCGCCTCGGTGCCGTCTTCCCGGATGACCTTGACCTCAAAGCCCGGCAGGGCCTTGCCGATGGAGTCGCCCACCGGCATATCCCCCATGGTGTTGGAGGTTACCAAATGTACCATCTCCGTGGCCCCCAGGCCTTCCCAGATGGGCTTGCCGGTCTTGGCCTGCCACTGAGCCAAGGTCTTGGCGGTCAGGGCGTCGCCGCCGGTGGTGTACATACGGACGCTGGAGAGGTCGTAGTCATCAAAGTTGGGCATCTCCAGCAGCTTCCGGTAGGCGGTGGGCAGCCCCGTGACCACCGTGACTTTGTGCTTCTGGATGGTGGCCATCATGTCATCCGGGGTGAACTTGGGCAGGAGCGAAATGGCCGCGCCTCCGGCGAAGGGGATCAGGCAAAAGGTGCCATAGCCCGCGGCAAAGGACACCGGTGCCGAACCGCCCAGTACATCCCCGGGGCCCAGCTTGTAAACGTACTTGTTGACCAGTTGGGACTCTACGAAAATCTCCCGGACAAAATGCACACAGCCCTTGGGCTGACCGGTGGTCCCGGAGGTGTACAGGATAACCCCGATGTCTTCTTTGGAGACCTTGACATTCTCAAACTGATCGGAAGCAGTCGCGATGGCCTTTTCAAAAGAGATAAAGCCCTTGGCTTCGATGTCTTCCGGTTTGCCGCCCACCACAATGACTTTGGTGTCAAATTCAAATTCGGGCTTGGCCTCCTCCACCGCCGGCAACAGGGGAAAGCTGACGGCAAAGGCCTTGAATTCCGCGTTGTTGGTGACGAAGGCCACCTCTTCTTTGGCCCACAAGGGCGACACCGGTACCGGGATGGCCCCCACCTTCATGATGCCGAAGTTGATGGCCACCGCTTGGGGCTGGTTGGTCATGCGGATGCCCACCCGATCCTGGGCCTCCACCCCCAGGCTGGTCAGCACATTGGCAAACTTGTTGGCCAGGGCCAGCAGTTCTTTATAGGTCATCTTCTGGTCGCCGAACAGAATGGCAACGTTATCGCCCCGCCCTTCTTTTACGTGCCGGTCCAGGAGAAACTCGGCCAGATTCAATTGGTCAGGCACCGGGAATTCCGCCGGCTCGGTGTAGCTGGGCCAGAGCTCTTTGGGGGGCAAATAATCGGCAGGAATCTTACTCATAGACGTGAAACCTCCTTAATATTTTTGATGTCTGGTGCGGGCTGGCTGTCCGAAACCACTACTATGTGAAGCATATTACAAAGCCTGGGGCCAGTGTCAAGTAAATTTATACATCATCACGGCCAAGGCGGGCGCGAATTCAGCCGGGTCATAGCCTCGCACCACTCCTGGCGCTCCGGGGGTTTCCGGTTATAATAAAGAAAACCTCCGGCCTTACCAGAGACCTGGCCGGTAGAAGGAGAACCTTTTCTTGTGCCCCGGGTAGCCCTGATCGGTCCAGAACTCTTTCCCATTCCCCCCATCCGGGGCGGCGCCACGGAAGGGTTCATTGAACATCTGGCCCGGCGACTCAGGCGGTGGCAACCGGTGATTATCAGCCCGGCCGATCCAGACCTTCCGCTGCAGAGCCGCCAAGCTCGGGTGGAATACCGCCGGGTGCCGTTCTCTGGCTGGCGCCGCTGGTTGTGCAAGCGCTATCCCGGAATCTTCCCCTTCTATAACCGAGGCGTGGCGGCCTTGGTTCGGGAACTCCAACCTGACCTGCTCCACGTCCACAACCGGCCCCTCCTGGCCTCGGACTTGAAAAGCCGGTTTCCTGAGCTGCCAGTCCTGCTGCACATGCACAACCTGTATGAAATCCTGGGCAAGCGGGAACGGCCGGCCCCCGGGGCGGAAATCAGGGTAGAGGGCTTTGTAGCCTGCAGCCACTTCGTGCTGGAGAGGGAAACCGGACGGCTGGCCAAGGGCGCGGCCGCCCGCTTCGTGGTTTACAACGGCGTGGATGTCCAGGCCTTTCGGCCGGTTTGGGAGCAGCCGGATCGGGCCGCGGCCCTGCGGCGGCGGTATGGCCTGACGGAAGAACCCGTGGTTTTGTTTGTGGGAAAGATCAGAGAGAGCAAGGGCGTGGGCCTTTTGCTTAAGGCCATGCACTCGGTCTGGCGGCGCCTTCCCGCCGCGGTGCTGATGCTGGTGGGAGGCACGGAGTTCGGGCGGGGCCGCACCCAGCGCCAGCGGTTCCAAGCCCAAGTGAAGGCCGCCCCTGGCCGGGTGATCCTCACCGGCTTTGTGCCCCCTTCGGAGGTTCCCGATTATTATCTGCTGGGGGATATCTTCGTGGCTCCATCGCAAATCCATGAAGGCTTGCCTTTGGTGGTTCTGGAGGCCTCGGCCGGCGGGCTTCCCATTGTCACCACGAAGATGGGGGGCATCCCCGAATTTGTCCAGCCGGAGCTGAACGGGATTCTTCTGGAACACCGAGACGACCCTCAGGAGTTAGCGGATAAAATTCTTAGCCTGCTGGGTGACCCCTCCCGACGCCAGCGCCTGGCCCGCCAAGGCAGGGAATGGGTCTTGTCCAATTTTTCCTGGGAAAAAATTGCTGAGGTACAGGAACACATCTATGCCCAAGTGGCAGCCAGGCGAACCTGACCTGCCCCCTGAAGGCCTTACTCACCGGGATAAATCATGTGGCATCGGTTTCTGATGTCCGCCGCTCGTCGGTATCTTCACCGGGAAGTGCACCGCCAGCCGCCCCGGCCCCTGGCCGATTTTGACGCTGCCGGCGTCCAGCGGGTGTTGCTCCTCAATTTCACGGCCTTGGGCGACCTACTGTTCTCCACTCCGGCCATCCGGGCTCTCGCGGAAACCTACCCGCACTGGCGCCTGGACCTGCTGGTGAACCCGGCCTTTGCTCCCCTCATGGAGGCCCATCCCCGCCTCCGCCGCCTGTGGCTTTATCCTGGCCGGGGTCCGGGTTTTCTGAAGCTTATGCGGCGGCTGCGCCGGGAGGCCTATGACCTGGCCGTCATCCTCCACGGCAACGATCCGGAAGCCACCCTGCTGGCCTGGGCCTCGGGGGCCCCCTTCATCATTGGCTCGGCCCACAGCCCCTTGGCCTTCGTCTATTCAGCCGGCGTGGCCCGTCGGGACCCCTTGGAGCACGCCATTGAACGCCGGCTGAACTACGTGCGCCTGCTGGGCGCCGACACCGCCGCCAGACACATGGAGCTTTTTTTGCCGCCGGAGGCAGAGGCGCAAGGGGAAGAAGTGCTGACCCGGCACTTCGGAACCCC
>JAFDHU010000100.1 GCA_019308625.1 Deltaproteobacteria bacterium | reverse complement strand
GCGACCTCCCGGAAAGCCCTCTGAATCGCCCTCTCGTACTGAGCCAAGGCGATCTCCCTTTCTACTTTGGTGACTGTCAGCCCCGACCAGGTGCGGACATCAAAAATCGGCAGCACGATCTGGGGGGCGTAATTCCAGACATCTGAGCCGGATTTGAAAAGGCCGGAGAGTTCGCCGCTGGCGGTCCCTATGGCGGACGTGAGCGTAATGCGGGGGAAAAAAGCCGCCCGGGCCGCGCCGATATTGGCATTGGCGGCCTTGAGCCGGCTCTCCGCCTCCAGAATGTCAGGACGACGCAAGAGCACGTCGGAGGATATGCCGGGCGATACATCCGGCAGCGGCTTTACGGCGCTTAACTCCTGGGGCAACAGGTCGGCTGGCACCGGCGAACCAGTCAAAAGGTTCAAGGCATTTTCATCCTGGGCCACCTGGGCCGTGAATTTAGCGACGTCTACCCTTGCCGCCTCCACTCTCGTTTGCGCTTGGCGAAGATCCAGTTCGGGCGCCAGTCCAACTTCAAAGCGTCGTCGAATTAAATTATAGGCGGCCTGCTGAGTCGCGAGGGTGGACTGAGCCAGCTTGAGGTTTTCACGATCCGCAGCAAGGGTCAAATAAGCGTTGGCAACTTCGGATATCAGCAAGATCTGGGCGCTGCGGCGGGCATGTTCCGTGGCAAAGAATTCCTCTAGGGCCCGTTTTTCCAGGCTGCGGATCCGCCCGAAGAAATCAATCTCCCAGGAACTGATGCCCAGCTCGGCTCTGTAGTGTTCCAAAGACAGATAGTCGTCGGTGAAGGGAATCCTGTCGCGTTCCTTTCTGATACTGGCGCGCCCCTCCACTATAGGGAAAAGCTCGGCGCGCTGGACGCGGTACAAGGCGCGTGCCCTCTTCACATTCAAGGCGGCTACCCGCAGATCACGGTTGTTTTTCAAGGCCATCTCAATGATCTTCTGAAGTCGTGCATCGGTGAAGAATTCCCGCCAGTGCAGGTCGGGAGCAACTGGAGCCCCTGGCGTGGGGGTTTCTTGGTAGGCCGGACCGCTCGGCCACTTTGCGGGAATAGGCGGCTCGGGTCGGGTGTATTTGGGGATCATGGTGCAACCGCTCAGGCAGGCAACCACACCTATGATGAAAACGATTTTTCGTCTCATATCATTGACCCCCTTCTGAACCCGGGGAATGCGCCTCGTCGGGCGGAACCTGCTGCGATCGCTTTCCCTCAAAGAAGCGGTATATTAAGACGAAGAACAAGGGGATAAAAATGAGGTCGATGAAGGTCGCCGAGAGCATCCCGCCGCAAACGGCAGTGCCGATACCGTTCATGGCGCCAGCGCCGGCGCCGGTGGCGATCGCCAACGGCAGGACCCCGAAAAAGAAAGCCAGGGAGGTCATCATAACTGGGCGCAGCCGCACCCGTGCCGCGCCCAAGGTGGCTTCGATCAATCCCTCTTTATGGTATAGTCGCTCCTTGATGAATTGAATGATAAGAATGGCATTTTTGGTCGAAAGACCCATGGTCGTGACGAAACCGATTTGAAAGTAAACATCATTGGGAAGGCCCCGAAACCAGGTAGCCACTGCTGCCCCCAAGACGCCCAGGGGTAGCATCAACATATTGGTAAGGGGAATGGGCCAGCTCTCATACAGGGCCGCCAGGCACAGGAAAATCACGAAAATGGAGAAGGCATATACCAGAGGCGCTTGGGCCGTGGCCATCCGTTCCTGATAGGATAGTCCGGTCCAGTCAAAGGCAATGCCGTGGGGCAGTTTGGCGGCCATTTCTTCCATGGCGGACATGGCTTCGCCGGAACTTCTTCCCGGTGCCGGCTCCCCCCAGATGTTGATGGAGGGAAAGCCGTTGTATCTCTCTAATTTAGGAGAACCATAGCCCCAACGCCCAGAGGCAAAAGCAGCAAAGGGGACCATTTTCCCTTCAGTGTTGCGCACATAGAGCTTTTCCAGGTCTTGCGGCAGCATCCGATACGGCGCATCCGCTTGGATATAGACCTTTTTGACCCGACCGGCCCGGACAAAGTTGTTGACATAGGCGCTGCCGAAAGCCGCCGCAATGGTGTTATGAATGGAAGAGATGGGAACCCCCAGAGCGCCCGCCCTTTCCCAATCCACATCGATATAGTATTCGGGCACATCTTCCATGCCGTTGGGCCGGACCCGGGTCAACCTAGGGTCCCGGGCCGCCATGCCCAGGAGCTGGTTGCGGGCTGCCATTAGTTTTTCATGGCCCAAGCCGCCATAATCCAGAAGTTCGAAATCAAATCCTGTGGCATTCCCCAGCTCTATAATGGATGGCGGCGGAAAGGCGAAGAGCATAGCGGCTTTTATCTGAGAAAATGTTCCCATGGCTCGGCCGGCAATGGCCTCAACCTTCAGGTCCGGCCGCTGCCGCAATTCCCAGTCTTTAAGCTTGACGAAACCCAGACCTACATTCTGTCCCTGGCCAGCAAAAGACCAACCCGCCACCCAGGCAAAGGATTCTACGGCTTCCTTCTCCTGGGTCAAAAAATATTGCTCCACCTGTTTCAGGATATTTTCCGTTTGTTCCAGAGTGGAACCCGAAGGGAGTGTGGCCTGCACCAGCAGGATCCCTTGATCTTCGTCAGGCAGATAAGCAGTCGGTAGGTGGAAAACCAGGAATCCCATCAACCCCACCAGGATGAAGTAAATGGGCAGGTAGCGAAACCTTTTGTCTATCGCATGCCCAACCGTTCGCACATAAAGATTCCTGGCGCGATTAAATATGCGGTTAAACCAGCGAAAAAAAGGACGCAGAAAGAAAATGGCGTTATCGCCCGGTTTATGCCCCGGCGGCACCGGTTTTAAGAGAGAAGCGCAGAGCACCGGAGTAAGAATCAAGGCCACCAGAACCGAAAGTAGCATGGCGGCGGCGATGGTTACAGAAAACTGGCGGTAAATGATGCCGGTGGAACCGGGAAAAAAGGCCATGGGGCCGAAGACCGCTGCCAGCACCAAACCGATGCCGATCAAGGCACTGGTGATCTGGTCCATGGACTTGGCCGCCGCTTCTTTGGGCGGGAGCCCCTCTTCGCTCATGATGCGATCCACATTCTCCACCACCACGATGGCGTCATCCACCAACAGGCCGATGGCTAGCACCATGGCGAACATGGTCAGCATATTGATGGAAAACCCGAAAATCGCCAGCACCGCAAAAGTCCCCAAAATTACCACCGGCACGGCGATGGTGGGAATCAAGGTGGCGCGAAAACTTCCCAGAAACACCCACATCACCAAAAAGACCAGCAAAATGGCTTCAAAAAGGGTCTTGACCACCTCAAAAATAGCCACTTCGGTGAAGGGGGTGGTATCATAGGGATAAACCACCTTCATGCCGGGTGGAAAATAGCGACTCATTTCCCGAAGTTTGCTTTTGATCGCCTCGGCGGTTTTCAGGGAATTGGCCCCGGATTCCTTGCGGATGGCAAGCATGGCGCAAGGTTTGCCGTTATATCGGGCCACAATATCATAGCGTTCGGTTCCCACTTCCGCCCGGCCGATGTCCTTGATCCGAACCACTGAACCGTCCGGATTGATACGGAGGGGGATGGCGGCGAATTCTTCTGGAGTCTTGAGGTAATGCTGGACAATGATGGCGGCGTTCAAGCGCTGGCCCTCCACCGCCGGCGCGCCGCCGAACTGACCGGCAGAGACCTCCACATTATAAGCCTGCAGCGCCCGGATCACGTCTTCCACGGTGAGGTGATAGTCGGTGAGTTTGTCAGGGTTGACCCAGATCCGCATGGCATACTCGGTGCCGTAGGCTTCCACCTCACCCACGCCGGGCACCCGGGCCAGCACTTTTTCCAGGTTGGATTTGGCATAATCCCGCAAATCATGGCCGTCCATACTGCCGTCTTCCGAAACAATCCCCACAATCAACAAGTAATTGCGGGTCGATTTGCTCACCTTGACTCCTTGGCGCTGCACCACCTCGGGCAAGCTCGCCATGGCGAGCTGCAACTTGTTCTGCACCTTGGACCAGGCCAGATCCGGATCGGTCCCCGGGGCGAAAGTCAGCTCGAGGCGGCTGGCCCCTGAGGAGCTACTGGTGGCGGAAAGATAAAGCAAACGGTCCAGGCCGGTCATTTTCTGTTCTATGATCTGGGTTACGGTGCTTTCCACCGTCTCCGCCGAGGCCCCGGGATAAAAGGCGTCCACCGCGATGACCGGCGGTGCTAGGTTGGGATACTGGGATACGGGCAGAAAATAGATAGCCAGCGCCCCGGCACTCATAATAGCAATGGCAATGACCCAGGCGAAAACTGGCCGGTCCAGAAAGAATCGGGAGAGCATCACCTGCCTCCTTCGCTGCCCTTTTGAGGGTGTGTCACTGGCCCGGGCGAGGGTTCATGGCCGGCCTGGGCCTCCTGATAGGGGAGAGCCTTTACAGCCATACCGGGCCGCACCCTTTGCATCCCTTCAACGATCACCCGTTCTCCAGCCGACAGCCCCGCAGTGACGAGCCAGCGGTCGCCGATGGCGCGATCAAGCCTGAGGAAACGTCGTTGCACCACCCCGGCCTTATCCACGATTAAGGCGAAGGGTTCACCCTTGGGGTTGCGGCTTACCGCCTGCTGCGGGATGAGGAGGCCCTCCTGGATGGTGCCTTCCTGAACCACAGCCCGGACGAACATGCCCGGCAGGAGCAGGTGATCGGGATTCGGGACCACGATGCGCACAATGAACGACCCGGTAGTGGGGTCCACAGTGACGTCTCGGAATTTGAGGGTACCTTCCAAGGGATAGGGTGTGCCGTCTTCCAGGAGGATGCGGACTTTTCTCCCCTTGGCGTCCTTGTTGCTGAGCTGGCCAGCTTTCAGACGGCGTTGCAAACGCAGCAGTTCAGCCGCAGATTGGGTTACATCCACATAAATGGGATCAAGCTGTTGGATCTTGGCTAGGGCAGCGGGCTGATACGCGGTCACCAGGGCGCCGACCGTCACATTGGACCTGCCGATGCGCCCGGAAATGGGCGCCGTCACCCGGGTGTAACTCAAGTTAATGCGGGCCAATTCCACCTGGGCTTTCCAGTACTCGATCTCGGCCCGGGCCTGCTCCAGGGCGGCGGCGGCATCGTCATAGTCCTGTCGGCTGACTGCCTTATCCGCCAGCAATTCTTTATAACGTTCGGCCCGCCGCTGGATAGTGGGCAAGTTGGCCCGGGCCTTGGCCAAGGACGCCTGGGCCGAGTGCAAGGCCGCCTGAAAAGGTGCAGGGTCAATCTGGTACAGGAGTTGCCCGGCTTTGACATCGGCACCCTCGCGGAAAAGACGCTTCAGGATAATGCCATTCACCTGGGGTCGGATTTCCGCCACCAGGTAAGGAGAGGTGCGGCCCGGCAACTCAGTGGTCAGCTCCACCTGCTGCGGCTTAATAGTCACCGTGGCCACTTCCGGGACCGGGGGCGGTGTGGCCTGTTGCCCGTGCCTGTCGCAGCCGGACAGTAGAAAAAGGCTCGCTAGAGCCATCAAGACCACAGCCCATCTAAGTGGTTCATAACCATTCCGGTTCATTTGCATCATGACTTTCCTCAAGATCAATTTAAGAGCCAGGGCAAAAAATGAAGCCCACGCTTTCAAAATTTCTTCCAAAAGAGTGGACTTGGAAATTAAAATGTTAACGGTTATCAAATTAACCTTATATAGCAAAAAATAAATTGCCTTCGCAAGAATTTTGTTCAACTTTCCAGAAAAAATTTTCCGGTATTTTCGTTATCTATCTTTATTCAGCAGCCTTTTTCACCACCAAGACCGGACAGGTAGCCCGCCCGATAACCCGCTCGGCGACGCTCCCCAGGAGCAGCC